>NZ_JZAM01000099.1:0-1568 GCF_000960595.1 Vibrio sp. S234-5 | reverse complement strand
TCGGCCATTGGCCGAGCGTGTATTTTATCGCTTTACCCAGCGGGCTAGACTCAAGCACTTTCTGAGTTGTCATCCATTCATAAAGCTCATCCAGTATCGGCTTAGCATGCTCTTGGCGCTCTGCTTTTCGTTTTTCCGCAGACTCACCTTTTAAGCGTGATTCTATTCCATAAAGCTTCTGGATTTTGGCCAGCGCTTTATCCGCTTTACCTGACTTGCCTTTGCCTTGAAGCTTCTTCGCCTCCATGAACTTGCGCCGAGCATGCGCGAAGCAACCGACATTGGTGACGAGATGAAGCCCATCATAAACACCATAGCCATCGGTTTGTAGATAACCACTGTAATCCCCCAAGAAGGCAACAGGGCACGCCCTAGCTCGACTGTTTTGATAGTCGTACAAGACGATATTTCTCACATTAGGGAGGGCGGCATCTGGCGAGTCTGCGCCCGAGCAGTAAAGCCACATATAACACTGTTTATCTTCTTTGAGGACATTGAGCGGCGTTTCATCCGCCTGAATCACCACTTGCTCAAGTAGGTGCGTTTTTAAGGCCGCGTAAAGTGGAGCGAACTTCTCACTGACTTGGATAATCCACCTTGCCATGGTGGTTCGTGAGAGTTCGATACCCGACTGGGTAAACAGGGATTCTTGACGGTAAAGTGGCATCGCATATTGGTATTTGCCGAGGATGATATTGGTCAACAAGCTTTCTGTGGCGAAGCTCTTCGGGATAATGCTTTGCGGCGCTGGCTTTTGAACAATGCGGCTGTTGTCCTGAGTTTGCTCGCATTGGCGGCAAGCATATTTAGGACGAACATATTCCAACACTTTAAGTACCGCAGGTGTGAACTCAAGTTTCTCGCTACGGTCTTCACCGATTTTATGCAGACTATGTTGGCAGCAAGCGCACTGCTTTTCATCGTCGTCTAAATCGAGTTCGATAACCTCACGAGGCAAGGTCTTTGGCAGTGGCTGACGTTTACCGCGTTTCTTCGTTGTGATGGTCGTTGTGACAACTTCAACCTCTTCTTCCTTAGCGGCTTCACATTCCGCTTCGTTGAAGAGGTCACCTTGTGATTCATTGTAAGGCTTTAACGCCTCCGAGCGTTTAGCGAACTGACGGTCGAAGGCAAGTTTGAGTTGTTCAAGCAGCGATTGGCGCTCTTGTTTCAATTGGTTTTCTGACGCCAACAGTGCTTTCACCATCGCTTGTAGCTCGGCAACATCTTGGCTTTCTGGGTTGATATTTGGCGTCTTTTTCATGGCATTGATGATACTAAAATCATGCCGTTAATGCTTGGTGGATAAGACTTTATTATCGCTTAAGTCATTGTAAAATCGTTTATTCTAACGGGTTTATGGCCGATAATCGTGAAGCCAGAAAGCAGTCTATCAAGCTCGAATTGAGTTAGGGTAAACACCTCATTTTGCTCTTTTGATGGCCACTTGTACTTGGCTTTTTCAAGGCGCTTATACCAAAGAGCAAAGCCTGTTTTATCCCAGTACAACACTTTGATTTTGTCGCGCTGTTTGTTGGTGAACAGGAACAGTGCGCCGCTGCCCAAGG
>NZ_JZAM01000098.1:0-1512 GCF_000960595.1 Vibrio sp. S234-5 | reverse complement strand
GGCTAACAAACAATTTAAGAGGGATTCCCAACGCTTGGCATTTTTGCTTCTACTTCAATTTTAGTGTTTACGGTACAATGCTTTAGGTTGGGTGGTAGCGTTGCTCACCCCTTAATTGGGCGTTATGAGACCAGTCAGAAAGTATGGACTTTATGAACTTAAAAATAGAATCGAAGAAATTGGCAAGAAGTCATTTTGAGCTAGAGAGAAAGCGACTTAATTGGAAGCTTGAAGTTAAGAATAAAATTAAGTTTCATTTTAATGAGCTTATACTTTCTGCAAAAAATACTGGGTATCCGTTTATATTATTTTGCCAAGATAATAATGAATTTGAAAATTTGGATTCGATTCAGATCACTGCTGAATCCAATTATACGGGTATAACTCAAAAGTTAGCGAATGGTGGCTCCAAACTAGATTTTGAAAAAGGAGCAGGGCTATGTTTTTCATTGTCACCTAAAGGGGACGTGGTAGTTACTATTCGCCCCTACAAGTCGGAATGGGTTCGTAGAGTGGAAACAAGTATAATAATTGCACACGGTATATCTCCTGACGATATTACAGATGGATTTATTAAAAAGTGTATGCGTCGTTTCATCATTTATACAAGAGCATCAAGTGTTTACGGGTCTTACACCACAACGCTATATGAATATCTATTTATAAAATATCTGTTAGTTGTGGATATAAAAAATCGCGGGCAATTATTAAATAGTGCATTGGATTTTTCAAATCAATGGGGTGTCGCTGTGATTTCCGCTTTACTTGGTGCCATTTTTAACGAAATGTTAACCTAATTGGGGCGTAAAAGTCTCATAACAAAGCGTTAAAGAGGGACTTGGCACGCGTGGCATTTTCGGTTTGCAGTTTGTTTAGTGGTTAAGGTGTTATGCGGTCACTTTTGTATTGCGTGCCTGCGCCCCTTAACGCGGCGTTATGCTTTTTTGCGAAGAAAAGGTTCTGGTCTTCATTAGTTATAAATAAAAAGGACATGATATGAAAAAAGTAGATTTATCATTGGCTGGCAATTACCTACATGACTCCGATGACTTAGGTGCATTAGAAAAATTCCTGATATCGGATGATTCTTTCTCAAAAACGTCCATGAACTGTGCGATGTCGGCTTTGTTTGGTCGTATAGGTAATGCTATTGACATCGATGAAGCAGTGTATGATCAACTCTCAAATACAAACAAATTTTACCTTGCCAGAGGGGCTTTCCCAGATCGCGAGCAAGAATTGAGAGCTTACATTCTAGAAAGGTTTTATAAGTTCGTTAGTTAACTTGAGTACAAGCATAACAAACAATTTAAGAGGGATTCCCAACGCTTGGCATTTTTGCTTCTACTTCAATTCTAGTGGTTACGGTACAATGCCTTAGGTTGGTATCCGCCCCATGAACCCACGGGGCGATATTGTTAGTGTTTGAAGTTCCAAGGCAGGAGTGCATCGATATCAGGTTCCGCTTTCGCTAACTCCTGCATGCACTTGACCATGTAGTCGTAAAGGATA
>NZ_JZAM01000097.1:0-1750 GCF_000960595.1 Vibrio sp. S234-5 | reverse complement strand
TTCGAGCGAAGCTCTATTAGCGGCAGACTCAACACTGCGGCTGAATGAGCAGACTTGTAACTGCCAGCAGATTAGAATGGATGAGTATTTCATAACTCAAAACAAATTCATAACTGCCTGATCTGTTGATGCAAAGCCAATCAACATTACGGCCAACTAACGCCCAATTAAGCGGACGGAAACAGTTGGCTATAATGTGGAGCGAAGCGGAACTCAGCCAACTGTTGGAGTTCCGACTTAAATTGCTTGTTAGGCGCTACACTGGCAACCACAGCTCGTTTTTATTTTTTTGAGTTAGCTTTGTTGAACCAATAAACGGATTCGGTTTTGCTTTTTCATTATAATAATTAACATCTTCGGATATTACGTTAAACTCAATTTCTATATGAGTACTATCAAGTACTTTTAAATTTATTTCAGCGTTCACTTCACAGGCATGAAAGGAAGTATAAACATAAATATTTGGAGCTTCGTCATTTGGATTCGTCGAAATATTAATGATTTGGCTCTCTATGCCATTGCTAAGTTCAAAACCATCAATAGCAAAAAGATAGCAATCAGGAAATGCTTCTTCATCGACAGCTTTAGATTCAAGAGATAAGAATAACTTACCATCGGCAATAGCAAAACCGCCTTTGCTGAAGGTGTATTTAATATCTTCATCTTGATGCTTTAATATAAACATGTGACCTCGTATTGTACGCCTAACGCCGCACTAAGCGGCTAAAAATAGTGGGCTAAAATACAAGCGAAGCGCAGTAGCCCACTGTTTTTAGTCCGTTTGAGTGCCTTGTTAGTTGCCGTTTTGTAACGACACAAACTGCAACACATTACACTTTACTAAAACCCAACTGCCCCGCTTGTTGCCGAAAGCCAATACAAGAATGAAGCCCGTATTTAGCATGCAAAAGTCTGGTGAGCTTTATGCCGCTAAGGTTTTAATAAAAAGCGAAGCTCTATTAGCGGCAGACTCAACACTGCGGCTGAATGAGCAGTCTTGTAACTGCCAGCAGATTAGAATGGATGAGTATTTCATAACTCAAAACAAATTCATAACTGCCTGATCTGTTAATGCAAAGCCAATCAACATTACGGCCAACTAACGCCGCGTTAAGCGGACTAAAATTGTGGGTTATAATGTGTAGCGAAGCGAAACGTAACCCACTGTTTTAGTTCCGTTTAAACGCCTTGTTAGGCATTTACTCTGATGTATTAAACACATCACTTAAATATATGAAGCCAACAGTTAAACCAATTAACGCTGAAAATATAGATCCTGAAGCTATTGTAACTGCATGGCCCACTGTAGGAGATATAAATGCAGACATCACAAACAAAGCGATATTAGTATAAATATATGGTTTTATAGCCCAACTTTTTAGTCGGTATAAGTATATTGAAGCAACGATATAAACCAGTGACAAAGGAATAAATGAAAGCAACAACACTTCTCCAAAAGTATTCAAATTAATGTTTTGTTCAAATTGAACATATTCTTTTAATGCAACTGGTAAGCTGTCTAAAAAATAAAAATCACTCCCGACAGACACAAGTAAAAAGAACAATTGTAAAACGATTAGTGATTTAAATGCTGATTGATGATTCATAGTTACCTCTGATGCCTAACGCCCGCTTAAGGGGCAGCCAACGCCACTACCAACTTACTGCATAACACCGTAACCACAAAAACCAACGCATAGCAAAAATGCCACGCGTTGGCTGTCCCTCTTGAAGCGTTTGTTATAACACA
>NZ_JZAM01000096.1:0-1439 GCF_000960595.1 Vibrio sp. S234-5 | reverse complement strand
CTGAAATGCGCTTTGATGGTATTAATATTCATGGTCGCTCCCCAAAAGAAGAGCATAAGATCACAGACCGTGCTTCAGGTCAAATTTAACCTTGCGTTGTACAAGAAATGTTCATGATCTTGCCCTGGATAATAAAGCCTTATCCACCAAGCATTAATGGCATGATTTTAGTATAATCAATGCCATGAAAAAGACGCCAAATATTAACCCAGAAAGCCAAGATGTTGCCGAGCTACAAGCGATGGTGAAAGCGCTGATGGCGTCAGAAATCCAATTGAAACAAGAGCGCCAGTCGCTACTTGAACAGCTCAAGCTGGCCTTCGACCGCCAGTTCGCTAAACGCTCGGAGGCGTTAAAGCCTTACAATGAATCTCAAGGTGACCTCTTCAACGAAGTGGAATGTGAAGCCGCTAAAGAAGAAGAGGTTGAGGTCACGACGACCACCACAACGAAGAAACGTGGTAAACGCAAGCCACTTCCAAAGACCTTGCCTCGTGAGGTTATCGAACTAGACGACCATGAAAAGCAGTGCACTTGCTGCCAACATAACCTGCATAAAATCGGTGAAGACCGCAGTGAGAAACTTGAGTTCTCACCAGCGGTGCTCAAAGTGCTGGAATATGTTCGTCCTAAATATGCTTGCCGCCATTGCGAGCAAACAGAAGACAAAAGCCGCATCGTTCAAAAGCCAGCACCACAAAGCATTATCCCGAAGAGCTTCGCGACAGAAAGCTTGCTTGCCAACATCATCCTTGGCAAATATCAATACGCAATGCCACTGTATCGCCAAGAGTCGCTGTTTACCCAGTCGGGTATCGAACTATCACGAACCACCATGGCAAGGTGGATTATCCAAGTTAGTGAGAAGTTCGCTCCACTTTATGCGGCCTTAAAAACGCACCTACTCGAGCAAATAGTGGTTCAGGCGGATGAAACGCCGCTCAATGTGCTCAAGGAAGACAAACAATGCTACATGTGGCTCTACTGCTCGGGCGCGGACTCGCCTGAAGCCGCCCTCCCTAATGTGAGAAATATCGTCTTGTACGACTATCAAAACAGTCGAGCTAGGGCGTGCCCTGTTGCCTTCTTGGGGGATTACAGTGGTTATCTACAAACCGATGGCTATGGTGTTTATGATGGGCTTCATCTCGTCACCAATGTCGGTTGCTGGGCGCATGCTCGGCGCAAGTTCATGGAGGCGAAAAAGCTGCAAGGCAAAGGCAAGTCAGGCAAAGCGGATAGTGCATTGGCTAAAATCCAGAAGCTCTATGGGATAGAATCCCGCTTAAAAGGTGCCTGTGCCGAAAAACGAAAAGCAGAGCGTCAACAGCATGCCAAGCCAATACTGGATGAGTTGTACGAGTGGATGACAACTCAACAAGTGCTTGAGTCTAGCCCGCTGGGTAAAGCGATAAAATACACGCTCGGCCAATGGCCGA
>NZ_JZAM01000095.1:0-1433 GCF_000960595.1 Vibrio sp. S234-5 | reverse complement strand
GCGCTGGCTTTTGAACAACGTGGTTTTTGTCTTCTGTTTGCTCGCATTGGCGGCAAGCATATTCAGGACGAACATATTCCAACACTTTGAGTACCGCTGGCGTGAACTCAAGTTTCTCGCTACGGTCTTCACCGATTTTATGCAGACTATGTTGGCAGCAAGTGCACTGCTTTTCATCGTCGTCTAAATCGAGTTCGATAACTTCACGAGGCAAGCTCTTTGGCAGTGGTCTGCGTTTACCGCGTTTCTTCGTTGTGATGGTCGTTGTGACAACGTCAACCTCTTCTTCTTTAGCAGCTTCACACTCCGCTTCGTTGAAGAGGTCACCTTGGGATTCATTGTAAGGCTTTAACGCCTCCGAGCGTTTAGCGAACTGACGGTCGAAGGCAAGTTTAAGCTGTTCAAGCAGCGATTGGCGCTCTTGTTTCAATTGGGTTTCTGACGCCAACAGCGCTTTCACCATCGCTTGTAGCTCGGCAACATCTTGGCTTTCTGGGCTGATATTTGGCGTCTTTTTCATGGCATTGATGATACTAAAATCATGCCGTTAATGCTTGGTAGATAAGACTTTATTATCGCTTAAGTCATTGTAAAATCGTTTATTCTAACGGGTTTATGGCCGATAATCGTGAAGCCAGAAAGCAGTCTATCAAGTTCGAATTGAGTTAAGGTAAACACGTCGTTTTGCTCTTTTGATGGCCACTTGTACTTGGCTTTTTCAAGGCGTTTGTACCAAAGAGCAAAGCCCGTTTTATGGTGAGTAGGCCAGAGGAATTTCACCTCTAGCCTCTCGCAGAACCGTACGTGATACTCTCATATCATACGGCTCCCATTACCCAATCGTTGATCTTCAAAATAATGCCAGTGGATAAATAAACAAGGACGACTTTGCGCCACATGCCTTAACCACTGCGCACTTTTCCGTTTATGGCCTGCAAGGCGTTTGTATTTTCGCCTCGCCCAGCGCCCTAATCTGAGTTCCAGATAGTCCGCTAGTTTGCGCATTTGAGTAGGATAAAAAAATCCATAATATTGGAACCACCCCCGTATTATTGGGTTATATAAACGTGATAGCTCTTCCAACGTCGAAGGTGTCCTTATTGACAGACGCCATGATCTAATACGTGACCGCATGGACTTTAGCGCTTCGTTGCTCACCGCAGGTAAAAAGCTAGTAAACAAATTACCTTCCTTATTGCTCGCTTTTCTTGGTCTGAAAGTAAAACCTAGAAAAGTGAATTGCGTTGTTGGGTAATCAAGCGAACGATTACTGTCCTTGCAGTACACGATCTTTGACTTCGTTGGATGTAGAGTAAGCTTACACTCCTTCAAGCGCTTTCCAATCGCTCGTAGCAAATACTCTGCTTGTGCTTTGGAATGACAATGGACAACAGCGTCATCTGCGTACCTAGCAAATGGACATTTTGGAGAAG
>NZ_JZAM01000094.1:0-1209 GCF_000960595.1 Vibrio sp. S234-5 | reverse complement strand
CGTTAATAAAAGTAACTTTGAGAGAACTACTTGGTTTTCCGAGACGTCGGAAACCGTAATATCGGAAAATCAATTGGAGAATTCATCATGGCAGTGAATGTAAATACCAACGTAGCAGCAATGACAGCACAACGTTACCTAAACGGCGCAAACAGCGCACAACAAACGTCGATGGAACGCCTGTCTTCTGGTTTTAAAATCAACAGCGCGAAAGATGACGCAGCGGGTCTGCAAATCTCTAACCGTTTGAACGTACAAAGTCGTGGTTTGGATGTGGCGGTGCGTAACGCCAACGATGGTATCTCCATCGCGCAAACCGCAGAAGGTGCGATGAACGAAACCACCAACATCCTGCAACGTATGCGTGACTTGTCTTTGCAATCGGCTAACGGCTCAAACTCCAAAGCAGAGCGTGTGGCGATTCAAGAAGAAGTGACTGCGCTGAACGACGAGCTGAACCGTATCGCAGAAACCACATCATTTGGTGGTAACAAACTGCTCAACGGCACCTACGGCACCAAATCGATGCAGATTGGTGCGGACAACGGTGAAGCGGTAATGCTGTCTCTGAAAGACATGCGTTCAGACAACCAGATGATGGGTGGCGTTAGCTACCAAGCGGAAGAAGGGAAAGACAAAAACTGGACCGTTTCTGCCGGTGACAACGACCTGACTATCTCACTGACCGACACGTTTGGTAACGAGCAAGAGATCAACATCAACGCGAAAGCGGGCGATGACATCGAAGAGCTGGCTACTTATATCAACGGTCAAACCGACCTGCTGAAAGCGTCTATCGGTGAAGGCGGCAAGCTACAAATCTTCGCGGGTACCAACAAAGTTGACGGCGAAATCTCTTTCTCGGGCAGCCTAGCGGGTGAGCTTGGTATCGGTGACGGCAAAAAAGTGACGGTAGACACCATTGACGTGACCAGCGTGCAAGGTGCGCAAGAGTCGGTGGCAATTCTCGATGCGGCGCTGAAATACGTGGACAGCCACCGTGCGGAGTTGGGGGCGTTCCAGAACCGCTTCAACCACGCAATTAGCAACTTGGACAACATCAATGAGAACGTGAACGCGTCGAAGAGCCGTATCAAAGATACTGACTTCGCCAAAGAGACGACTCAATTGACCAAAACACAAATTCTGTCGCAAGCATCCAGTTCGATTCTTGCTCAGGCGAAACAAGCGCCAAACTCAGCGCTTAGC
>NZ_JZAM01000093.1:0-256 GCF_000960595.1 Vibrio sp. S234-5 | reverse complement strand
GCCACGCGTTGGCAGTCCCTCTTTAACCGTTTGTTATGCAAATTCAATGAGATAAACTGACTTTACACGACCAAAAGCCACAATTGCAATGGTTGAGTGATTCAAGAATCAACCCAAGCCAGAGCCACGGCCACGGCTTGCGCATGAGTTAAATAATTGTTAAGTCCCAAATAACACGTGCTCTCGAAACTCTGTATTTAACGCACATTTTAATTGCCGCCTTTTCAAAGTGCCTTTCATTTCTACTAACTTTATC
>NZ_JZAM01000092.1:0-370 GCF_000960595.1 Vibrio sp. S234-5 | reverse complement strand
TGTTTTCTCCAGTAATGGCGGTTTTTGGTTTGCCAGGTGAAGCGGCTGCGGTGCTGATTGGTGCTTGGATGTCGATGGGCGGCGCAGTTGGCGTGGTTATCACATTGTTTGACCAAGGCATCTTGAACGGTACGCACATCGCGATTCTTGCACCTGCAATTTACCTAATGGGCTCACAGGTTCAGTACATGGGTCGAATTATGGGACCTATCGGTACTGAAGGTCGTTACATCCCAATCATGATTGCGATTTCCGTATTGAACGCATTTGGCGCAATGCTAGTCATGAACTTGTTTGTTTAGGGGGCAATAATGCAGTTTTCTCTCAATGAATATCTCGAAGAACTTCGTCCTCTCATCAATGTCGATTG
>NZ_JZAM01000091.1:0-1007 GCF_000960595.1 Vibrio sp. S234-5 | reverse complement strand
TGTTCGAACAGGGTTCGCCATTCTTGGTTAGTGCGTCGTTTGGCCATTTCAAATCTCCTTTGGGTTGGAGGTTTGATCTTATTATTCGGGCTAGACGATTAGAATGCGGGGTTTATGATGCGCTTACTGTATATTACTATTTACCTTCAAGTATTTTGGGCATGCGAAAGTCCTTACGGCAGGACGCGTATGGCTTGGTGAGGTGTTTGGTGTTATATTTGAGACGAAAAGATAGCGGAATAAGCTACATTTTTAATTATATCACAAAGTCAAATGATTCAGAAATTTGACACTGCTACCTAACAAGCAATTTAAGAGGGATTCCCAACGCTTGGCATTCTTGCTTCTACTTCAATTTTAGTGGTTACGGTACAATGCTTCAGGTTGGGTGGTAGCGTTGCTCACCCCTTAATTGGGCGTTATAACTTGTCTGTCCAATCATGATTATTGGGGTGAACCATGTACTCTTACAAAATGTCTAACATTGTTAGATATTCAAATATTGAGGCTCCGATGAAATTTCTCCGTAAGTATAAAATAAGCGTTCTTTTCTGTGTCAGTGGTATTTTGTGTTTAATTGCTTATAACACCATCGGTTCATACGTAGATGAGAATGGCTTCTTAGTTGAGCCATTTGGGTTCATTCCTTTATTTTGGCTTTTTCAGCTACTGGCGTTAGTGGCTTTGGTTGTTACCTTCGTTAAACATAGAAAGGTTCAGTAAACGGGTTAGTTAAGCCACAAGCGCACTAAGAAGCTTCGTTATAACAAAGCATTTAAGAGTGATTCCCAACGCTTGGCATTTTTCATTCCATCGTTGGGTTTTGTGTTTACGGTGCAATGGTTTAGGCTTGGTGGTAGCGTTGCTCACACCTTAATGCGGCGTTATGCTTAATCACCAACAATCAGTGGTTTATGGTCTTTCTTTGTTCCCTTGGCTTGTGAGTTTTGTGTTTCTCGGCAAGTTGGCTTCAGTGGGCGCTGTTTTCCGGACAATGATTCTTTGGC
>NZ_JZAM01000090.1:0-403 GCF_000960595.1 Vibrio sp. S234-5 | reverse complement strand
AAGTTCCGACCTGCACGAATGGCGTAATGATGGCCGCGCTGTCTCCACCCGAAACTCAGTGAAATTGAAATCGCTGTGAAGATGCAGTGTACCCGCGGCTAGGCGGAAATACCCCGTGAACCTTTACTACAGCATGTCACTGAACATTGACCCTACATGTGTAGGATAGGTGGGAGGCTTTGTAGACGTGACGCCAGTTGCTTTGGAGCCGTCCTTGAAATACCTCCCTTGTATGTTTGATGTTCTAACGATGTCCCCTCATCGGGGTCGCGGACAGTGTCTGGTGTGTAGTTTGACTGGGGCGGTCTCCTCCCCCAGTGTAACGGAGGAGCACGAAGGTGGGCTAATCACGGTTGGACATGGTGCGGTTAGTGCAATGGCATAATACCGTTGAACGGCAGGT
>NZ_JZAM01000009.1:0-503 GCF_000960595.1 Vibrio sp. S234-5 | reverse complement strand
CTTATCCTTTACGACTACATGGTCAAGTGCATGCAGGAGTTAGCGAAAGCGGAACCTGATATCGATGCACTCCTGCCTTGGAACTTCAAACACTAACAATATCGCCCCGTGGGTTCATGGGGCGGATACTTTACATTGCCTCAGAGTCCACATTTTATCGTGTATTAAAAGCAAACAACCAGCTAGGTAAGCGAACTCGTAACAAAGCTGGCACAAGTCCTTCTCGACCAAAGGTTCAAAAAGCCTGCAAACCAAATCAGGTATGGAGCTGGGATATCAGTTATCTGCCATCGAAAATACGAGGGAAGCACTATTACCTCTATTTGATAATGGATATCTTCAGTAGAAAAGTAGTAGGTGCAGAAGTGTATGATCAGGAGCTAGGCGAATATGCAGCGGAGTTACTCCAAAGAACAACATGGCGGGAAAAGTGTGTGCAAGGCAACATTACTTTGCACTCTGACAACGGTGCTCCTATGAGAAGTTACACCATGCTTGCAAAG
>NZ_JZAM01000089.1:0-1171 GCF_000960595.1 Vibrio sp. S234-5 | reverse complement strand
TAAAAACATAACAAAGCGTTAAAGAGGGATTCGTGCCGCGTGGCATTTTTGGTATGCGGTAATTTTTGTGGTGAAAGTGGTCTGCGGAAAGTTGGTTTGTGCTGCACTCACCCCTTAACGCGGCGTTATGCTTAATCACCAAAAATCAGTTGGTTGCATCTTTTCTTTGCTCCCTCGGTGTGTTGGTTTTGTGTTTGTCGGCAAGTTGGCTTTTTTGAGCGCTGTTTTTCGGACACTTATTCTTTGGCGCTGGAAATTCAGAGAATTGCCTCATTCAATTTTCGGGCAAGCGCGAGGTTAGGGCGGCTGGCTCAATCAGAAATCCATTTTTAGGTTTTCAAACTTCAAACCAGATTTGCCAAAATTCCGAGCCTGATTATCAAAACTATGATTCATTTCGGTTTTCTACGTTTTGGATTTTGTGTGTAAATCAAAGCCGAGTTAATCTTGGTTCTAGTAAAACGTAAACCATTGAAGCTTAAGCATAACAAGGCGTTCAAGAGGGATTCATGCCGCGTGGCATTTTTGGTTTGCGGTGAGTTTTGGTGATGAAAGTGATCTGCGGGAAGTTGGTTTAAGCGGCACTCACCCCTTAACGCGGCGTTATGTGAATGAGGAAGTTCAGTGATAGAAGCGGTAATTGGTTTAGTTGGTGTCATTGTTGGTGCGTTAGTGACTGGCTTGAAAGATTGGATTACGTCGTATCTTTCTAAAAAGGCTCGGAAGAAATATTTAGCTACACGAGTAGTTAGTATGCTAGAGATTTTTGTTGATAATTGTGCTTTAGTCCTGAGTGATGATGGCACCGTATGTGGCCAACCAGACAAAGATGGCTACTATTATCCGCAGGTTAAAACTCCTACTTTCGAGCCCTTATTACTAGATGTTGATTGGCTATCAATTGACGCTAATTTAATGCATAAAATCTTATACCTCCCAAATGAGGTATATATGGCGGATAGTAAAATACAGAGTATCTGGGACTACAATCCAAATCACCCTGAGCACCCGGAAATTTTTGAAGAACGATATTACCAGTACTCAAGAGTAAGCGCATCATAAACCCCGCATTCTAATCGTCTAGCCCGAATAATAAGATCAAACCTCCAACCCAAAGGAGATTTGAAATGGCCAAACGACGCACTAACCAAGAATGGCGAACCCTGTTCGA
>NZ_JZAM01000088.1:0-1117 GCF_000960595.1 Vibrio sp. S234-5 | reverse complement strand
AGTAGAGGGTGTGAACAACCGAATAAAGACGCTGAACAAAGTCGCCTATGGGTATCGTGATTGGGAATTTTTTGAGTTAAAAATCAAAGCCAGTCATGAGGCGAAGTATCGATTTTCCGGATGAACCCAAATTTCTAAGTTCAGGTAATTCAAAAAACTTTTCTTCCAACTCTCCTTTGGGGCAATACCCAGCAAAAAACCTAAACTCTTTTTGATAGCTAAATCTGGAATCTTTTACTGTCAGAGAGCGCTCTGTTGGATCTTCTGAGTATTGAACTGCACCAAAACTGACTTTTAAGCCACTAGCTTTTTCTACTAACTGTGCGTAGTCCTGAATTCTATTCGCAGGCAAAATAACGAAAAACAGCCCGAATTCTTGCTGCATCCGCTCCAAAGCTCCCTCAAAATCATTGTGAGGGCCCATAATAGCCCAAGATTGCATCCAAGCATCATGTTGCTCATGAACAGGATAAACTAATACACTTTCGAACTCTTTATCATTCATTTCTAAGCCATCTGGCCTAATGAACTTAGGCTTAGGTCCACCAAGCTTTCTATCCCAAAATAGTATGCAAGATTCATTTCGATCACCTCGACCAATATCTTCACAAGTACGGTAGTAATGAGGCGTACGAAACAAACTTGTTCCTGCTAAAAAACTTAGATAATGCTCCTTTTGACTAAAGAACTTTATCAATGCGAACGCACTCTGCGAGCTATTTTTACTCATGAACAATACGCCTTATTATATTGGTGGCCAACATGCATAACGCTGCGTTAAGGGGTGAATGCCGCATAAACCAGCTTTCCGCAGACCACTTTCACCACTAAAACTCACCGCATACTAAAAATGCCACGCGGCATGAATCCCTCTTAAACGCCTTGTTATGTGTTTGAACCTATTGATTCAGCAATAAGTCTGTTCATGCGGTCCTTAACCGATTTATTAGGCCATGGCTCAGCCAAAACCCAAATTGGAACGGATAAGCCGTATCCGCCCCATGAACCCACGGGGCGATATTGTTAGTGTTTGAAGTTCCAAGGCAGGAGTGCATCGATATCAGGTTCCGCTTTCGCTAACTCCTGCATGCACTTGACCATGTAGTCGTAAAGGATA
>NZ_JZAM01000087.1:0-386 GCF_000960595.1 Vibrio sp. S234-5 | reverse complement strand
ACCGAATGAAGTTGGCATTACCATCGCCTACAAAGAGAACGGAGTTCAATTGGCATTTGTACCTTTCATTCTCAGTGATAAGAGAATCAACCTGAAACTCAATGCCAACGTGAGTGAAATTTCTAACTCTGGTGTGCTGACGTTTAATCCGAACGAAGTAAACGCAACGTTCTTTATTCCGCCAATCACTAAGCGTAGCGCGGGAACCACAATCGAATTAGCGGACGGACAAACGATCGGTATCGCAGGTTTGTTGAGTGAAAACGCGCGTACCGTTGCAGATGGTATTCCGGGAGCCAGTGACCTTCCAGTACTTGGACGCTTGTTTAAGAGTGAAGAGTTTACATCTGGTGAAACCGAGCTGGTGATTTTGGTAACACCACGAT
>NZ_JZAM01000086.1:0-1109 GCF_000960595.1 Vibrio sp. S234-5 | reverse complement strand
CTTGCCCGAAAATTGATTGAGGCAATTCGCTGAATTTCCAGCGCCAAAGAATAATTGTCCAGAAAACCGCGCCCACTGAAGCCAACTTGCCGAGAAACACCAAACTAAAGAGCCAAGGGAACAAAGAACAATCATAAACCACTGACTTTTGGTGATTAAGCATAACGCCGCGTTAAGGGGTGAGTGCCGCACAAACCAACTTTCCGCAGACCACTTTCACCACAAAAATTACCGCATACCAAAAATGCCACGCGGCACGAATCCCTCTTTAACGCTTTGTTATGTTTAAGTTTCAAGGACTTACGTTTTACCAAAACCAAGATTAACTCAGCGTTGACTCACAAACAAAAGCCAAGACCTAAAAAACTGAAATGACTCATAATTTTGAAAATCAGACTTTGAACTTTGGCAGATAAAACCGAAAAACCTAAGATCAAACTTCTGATTGAGCCAACCGCCCTAACCTCACGCTTGCCCGAAAATTGATTGAGGCAACGCTCTGAATTTCCAGCGCCAAAGAATAAGTGTCCAGAAAACAGCGCCCACTGAAGCAAACTTGCCGACAAACTCAAAACTAACCAGCCGAGGGAACAAAGAAAAAACATAAACCACTGATTTTTGGTGATTAAGCATAACGCCCGCTTAAGTGGTGAGCAACGCAATACGATGTTACCGCACACCACCTAAATCACTAAGTTTACCGCAAACCACAAATGCCACGCGTTGCGAATCCGTCTTAAAGCGTTTGTTATGTTTAAGCTTCAAGGGCTTACGTTTTACAAAAACCAAGATTAACTCAGCGTTGACTCACAAACAAAAGCCAAGACCTAAAAAACTGAAATGACTCATAGATTTGAAAAACAGACTTCGAATTTTGGCAACTCAAGCCCAAAAACTTGTGGTCAAAATACTGATTGAGCCAGCCGCACCTACCTCGCGCTTACTCGAAAATTGACTGAGGCAACACTCTGAATTTCCAGCTCCAAAGAATAAATGTCCGGAAAACAGCGCCAAACGAAGCCAACTTGCCGACAAGCACAAAACCAACAAGCCGAGGGAGCAAAGAAAAGATGCAACCAACTGATTTGACGTGATTAAACATAACGCCC
>NZ_JZAM01000085.1:0-35532 GCF_000960595.1 Vibrio sp. S234-5 | reverse complement strand
GGGAAACAATCGCTTCCCCTTATTTTTAAGGAATTTTCTCATGATTGGTATTGTTGTTTCAGGCCACATCAACTTCGCGACCGGCATGCAGTCGGCCTTTCACGCCATCGCTGGCGAACAAGATCAGTTTGAATTTGTCGACTTCTTGGAATCCATGTCTACTGACGATTTAGAAGACGAGCTACGTAAAGCAGCGAAAGCGGTCAACACCGGTGACGGCGTGCTATTTTTATGTGATGTTCTGGGCGGCTCACCATGCAACCGTGCGATGAACATCATGCTGGACACCCCGAATATAGAAATAGTGGCGGGTGTGAACCTAGCGATGATCGCCAACTCGGCGTTTGAGCGCGATGGCAGCAACCTCGACGACTTGGTCGAAACCTTGTTGGAAATCGGTGGCTCGACCATGCAATCGATGCGTCAGGCGCTCGCGAAAATCAGCGCGGCCGCGGCAGATGACGACAACGGTTTATAAGTATGCGTTTCGCCCTATTAGCGGATAAGGTCTTCACCCCAAATGGGGTGGAGCACGCCACCGCCGTGATCGTCAATGGCGATACCATCGAAGCGGTGACCAAGCAGATCCCAAGTGATTGTGAGTGCATTCGCCTTGAAGGCCTGTCTCTGATGGCTGGCTTTGTTGATATTCACATTCACGGCCGCGCCGGTTGTGACGTCATGGACGCCACACCTGAGGCGCTACAAACCATCAGCGATGCCCTACCTGAAACGGGCGTTGTCGCCTGGTGTGGCACCACCGTCACCGCGCCGATGGACGAGATCCACGCCGCGCTCAGTGGCGTGAACGACTTCATCGCACAAGGCCAGACCTCGGGCGCCGAACTGGTAGGCTCATTCTTAGAAGGGCCTTACTTTACCGAACCGTTTCGTGGTTCGCACCCAGCGCGCTTTTTAAAAGCCGCGACACTGGATGAGCTTGAGCAGCTCAGCTCCTGCGCCGGTGACTCCTTACTGCGCGTGGCACTCGCGCCGGAATACGACGGCTCGATGGCTGTGATTGACTGGTTGGTAGCTCGCGGGATCAAAGTCAGCGTTGCCCACACCAGCGCCACCTTCGATCAGGTGACCGAAGCACATCAGCATGGCGCCGACTGTGGCGTGCACCTGTTTAATGGCATGTTGGGGCTGCACCACCGTGAGCCCGGCTGTGCCGGCGCGGTGCTGTATCACGACATGCTGGCCGAAATCATCCCCGATGGCGTGCATGTCAATCCGGTGATGATGAATCTGGCGCACCGCATGAAAGGGTACGAGAAAATGGTCCTCATTACCGATTGCATGCGTGCCGGTGGCATGCCCGATGGCGACTATGTCCTCGGCGCGCAAACCGTCACCGTCACCGATGGCAACGCCATAACCCAAGACGGCTCTCTGGCCGGCAGCACCTGCAGCCTCGACAAAGCGCTGCGCACCATGGTATTCGATGCAAAGATCCCTCTATGGGAAGCGGTTCAAATGAGCACCGCTGTGCCTGCGCGCTACCTCGGACTCGAGCAGCGTTTAGGCTCGATTGCCGCCGGTTTTGATGCCAGCTTGGTCGTCATGGACGATCAACTGCACGTTCACCGCACCCTAATCAAGGGGCAGTGGGCATTTCATTCTCAAGAATAACGAGGGTTCCTAATGGATATTCGTCAACCCATTCACAGTGCACACGCGAAAACGCTCGACACCGACGGGCTGCGTGAACAATTTCTTGTCGACACCGTGTTTGTCAACGGTGAAATCACACTGACCTACTCGCACATCGATCGCATCCTTTTTGGTGGCATCGTCCCAACGCAAAAGCCACTGGAGTTAGCCGCAGGCAAAGCGCTTGGCGTGGAGTACTTCCTGCAGCGTCGCGAATTGGGTCTGATCAACCTTGGCGAAGCGGGCAAAGTCACCGTCGATGGTCAGGTCTACGAGATTGCCGAGCGCGAAGCTTTGTACATCGGTATGGGCGCCAAAGACGTCACCTTTGAAAGCGTTGACGCCAGTACTCCTGCGCAGTTCTACATGAACTCCACCCCGGCGCACCACGCCTACCCAACGCGCAAAATCACCCTCGATGATGCAGAAAAAGTCACGCTGGGCAAGGCCGAAAACTGCAACGTGCGCACCATCAGCAAATACATCGTGCCGTCGGTGCTGCCAACGTGTCAGCTGACCATGGGCTTAACCCAACTGCACCAGGGCTCGCTGTGGAACACCATGCCATGCCACACGCACGAGCGCCGCATGGAAGTGTACCTCTACTTTGACATGACGGATGACAACGTCGTGTTCCACTACATGGGCGAGCCGACGGAAACCCGTCACATCGTGATGCGTGAAAAACAAGCCGTGATATCACCAAGTTGGTCGATCCACTCCGGTGTTGGCACCGCCGCGTACTCATTCATCTGGTCTATGTGTGGGGAAAACCAGACTTTTGACGACATGGACCACGTGGCCATGTCTGACTTACGCTAAATCAGGCGACTGATTTTTCATACTAACGATTAATACACGCTCTCATGCTCACCCTCGAAGACAACCGTGCGTGAGGGCTGCTTTATAAAGGAAATGCATCATGAACATGTTCGATTTAACAGGTAAAGTCGCGATTGTCACTGGCTGTGATACGGGGCTTGGTCAAGGCATGGCCGTGGGGCTGGCCAAAGCCGGCGCTGATGTACTGGGTATTGGCTACGTAGACGCACCAGAAACCAAAGCGATGATCGAAGCCGAAGGCCGTCGTTTTGAATACATCAACGCGAACCTTATTGCCAACTCAAACAAGGCAGCACTGACCGAGCTTGTTGACCAAGCGGTTGAGATCATGGGGCGTGTGGACATCCTAGTGAACAACGCCGGCATCATCCGCCGTGAAGACCTGCTCGACTTCTCAGAAGATAACTGGGATGACGTCATCGCCATCAACCAAAAAGCTGTGGTATTCCTATCTCAAGCAGTGGCAAAACACTTCATCGCGCAGCAGTCAGGCGGCAAAATCATCAACATCGCCTCCATGCTCTCGTTCCAAGGCGGCATTCGCGTGATCTCTTATACCGCTTCTAAATCGGCCGTAATGGGCATCACCCGCGCCTTGGCGACCGAACTATCTGGCCACAACATCCAGGTGAACGCGATCGCCCCGGGTTACATGGCGACCAACAATACTCAGGCTCTGCGTGAAGACGCGGCGCGCAACCAGGCTATCTTGGAGCGCATCCCAGCGGGTCGTTGGGGTCTACCAACCGACATGCAAGGCCCGGTCACCTTCCTAGCTTCAGACGCCTCAAACTACGTCACTGGTTATACTCTTGCCGTGGATGGCGGCTGGTTAGCTCGCTAATAAGGAGCCGGCATGACACTCAATAAAGCGCACGTACTGGATCAGATGAAACGCGTTTACCGCTACCAAGTGGCAAACCAAACGCGCAGCGTGATCCGCCGCAGCGGGGCCACGCGCTTCATCAAAGATACCGACTGGGAGCGCGGCGTTTTCTGGTCCACCGTGGCTGCCGCCTGGAAAGCGACAGACGATCAAGAGTACCTCTATGGGGTGATGAATTACACCCTGCACACTGGTTTTCGTACTGGCGCCTTCCCGCGCTTTGCCGACGACCACGTGTGCGCGCAGGCGTACCTGGACGTGTACCCAACGGTGAACATTCCGGAAGCGTTAGAGCCAACCATTAAAGCGTTCGACCTTATGGTCAACGATCCGAAACCGGGTCACCGAGACTGGTGGTGGGTGGATTCGCTGTTCATGGCGCCGCCGGCGTTTGCGGCACTGTCACGCGAAACCGGTGACGACAAGTATGTCAACTACATGCACAACGCCTTCTGGGACTCGGTGAATCACCTGTACGATCCGGAGACGGGCCTGTACTACCGTGATTATCGCTACATGCCAACCGAAGTGGGGCAAAAGTACCGAAACGAATTTGGGGATGGCGGCAGCGAGTTTCGTGAAGCCAATGGTGAAAAAGTCTTCTGGTCGCGCGGACTGGGCTGGATGCTGGCCGCCGTGCCGCGCATCCTCGAGCGTCTGCCAGAAAACTTTGACGAGCGCGAGTGCTACCGCACCCTGTTCGTTAACCTCGCCAAAGAAGTGGTGAAGTACCAGCGTGACGACGGTTTTTGGCGGGCGAGCCTGCTGGATCCGGATTCGTTCCCGGCACCGGAATCGAGCGCAACGGCACTGTTCACCTTTGGACTGGCGTGGGGCCTCAACCAGGGTTTACTGGATGACGCGACCTACCAGCCTATCGTGCACAAAGCGTGGGCGGCGTTAGAAACAGCTATTCATGACAACGGCATGATCGGCTGGGTACAGTTGCCGGCATTCAACCCGCGTGATGTGCAGTTTGAGCACAACATAGATTACGGGGCCGGGGCGTTTATTCTGGCGGCGATTGAAGTATCGAAGCTAGCGTAACGTGCAGCATAAATGGTAAAGAGAGAGCGGCGCTAATGCGCCGCTTTTTTTATGGATAAAAAATAAAGTAAAATAATAAAATCACATATGTATTTTCTTTTTTTATTCTATTTATTTTTGTATTTAATATATTTTTATAGGTTAAATCAAAGTTTTATAAATACATTTTTGATAAAATTGCCGCGTAATGTGAAATATATTTATCTTTAATATGTAAATACTTTTTAGGAATATTTATGAAAAAACTCATTGCGATTAGTATTGCTTCTGTACTCTTCTCATCTGCTATTTACGCAGGCGACACCTATTTGATTCAACATGTTGAAAATGCGCCAGTTATTGATGCAAATGAAGATGATGGCGCATGGGGAAAAGCGGACGCTCTGACTCAGTTTACTTTTCCTTGGGATACAAAACTAGCACCTGCGACCGAATTTAAAGCAGTTTGGGATGATGAAGCCATCTATTTCCGTTACCGAGTGGATGACAAGCATGTCACGATTGGCGAAGGTGAACGTGGCGCCTTGGATTCCGACCGCGTTGAAATATTTTTAGCGAAAAATCGCGATCTAGAAAAATATTACACGATGGAGATCGATGCTAAAGATCAAATATATAGCGCGATAGGTACTTTCGATACGAAAATTAATAAACGCACCTCTTTAATAGAATATGAGTGGGAAGGGCTAAAAACTAGCTCTACCGTCACGGATTATGGCTACTTGGTCGAAGGCTCTATCCCGATGTCGACGTTAACCAATATGCAGCTGTGGCATAATAATGACAAAACTGAGCTAATTTGCGCTCTAATGCGTGCGGAGTTTACTAAGACAGAAAGCGGTATCGATATGGGTTGGATTGCGTGGAATGATCCTAGGCTTCCAAAACCTGCGTTTCATAATCCAAAACCTTTTGGTACATGCAAACTTGTTAAATAAAATAAAAAGCGCCATTGATTGGCGCTTTTTTATTGAAGACGATATTTATGCGCGGATGCATCGCAAACTCTATGTTGCGATGCATTCATCGTCTTAACGCTGATAACGCAATAGACCTAATAGACCCAGTCCAAACAACAGTAATGGTGATGTCGAGCCACCACTGCCACCTGAAGATGATGGAGATGTTGGTTCTTCGGGTGCTTCTGGCTCTACCGGTTGCGTTGGAATCGATGGTTCCATAGGGATCAGTGGCAAGCTCGTTGTTGTGAGCGTTACTTCTTGTGGCATGGCAAAGTCGCTGCTTAATGTCACCATGGTTTCATCGCCAGAGATGGCGACTTGCGCATCACCGGCTGAAAGTTGCCATTTCCCTTTGATGGTATAAGTAATACTGACAGGATCAGGTCCGGTGGTTAAATCTGGCAGTAACTGGTTATCTACGCCTTTTTGGTAGTTAAGATCCAGTGATGCGCCTGATAACACCATTTTTTGTTGTAGGGCATCAACACGAAGCAGCGTCTGAGACGGCTTGTCTACATGAGTGATGTAGCCTTGATCAAAGGTAGACTCAGCAAAATTGGTGTAACCGAAGAGATTGGATGACGTATCCTTCACCACTTGACGCAGTTCATCACTTTGCAAGGTTACAAAACGTGGTTGCGCTTTAAATGCGCTCGCCAGTTGCGTCATCTCTTGTGGTGTAGTTTCCATCACCATGATGTATTCGTATTGCTTATTATTCGGAGCAACGCCATGGTCAATCCAAGCACTAGAGAAGTTGCCAAAGGTAACGGCTTTAGTTTTGTTATGCTTTGACGTTTGCCCACCACGGTATACCTTTACCGGATCGGTGTTCACGAGGTAGTAACCGACATGGTTGTCGTCAATGATCCAATCGCCTGACTGCAAGGTTTTATTTAATGTGCTTCCCGTATAATCAACACCATTAATATTTACCCCTTTTCCTGAACGCATTGCCAATTGAAATAGAGTCGTTTCAGTGCGATTTCTGCCATCCAGATTACGGATGTTATTACCCGTCAAATAGATAAATTTCTCTGAGCCTAGCGCATGTTTGTTCATCTCAAAGCTTGGCTCGAAACGGTCTAAATCTTGTGGTGCTTTATGTTTAAAACTAAATAGTGTGTATTGGTTTTCTAACGATGTCGCTCCCGATAAGCCGACATCAGAGAGTATCATCAGCGTAGAAGAGCGAGGGCTTTCAAGCTCGTTGATGGGTAAGTGGATAGTGGTAGTGCCCGGATTACGGTTCCAGTCCCATCCATCTTGCTTATAGCCATGAGTGACAGGGTCCCCGAGCGGGAGTACATGCACCGAGCCGTGCGACTGGTAACGACCGTAACGGTTATCGTTGGTATAGATTTCTGAAGACCAAACGTCTTGGTTATACCCTTTGAAAATCGCCATACGATCGCCTACCCGATGAACAGCAAAGGCACCACCGTTAAAGGTCCAGCTCCCCTCAGGCAAGGTCGCTGGGGTAATGGATTCTCCAAAAATAGTCACACTTTGAGCTGCACTTTGCTTAGTTATCGTGAGATAGATACTCGCTAGCTCTTTGTCTACCGTAGGGTAACTAAGGGCTATATTTTTCATGCTTTCAGCAAAATTGCTGTTGACGGATAGATCAGTAAAAGGGTGACGACCTGCTATACACAAAGGAACCGTCGGGTTGGTATAAATCCATGCTGATATCATGGCTTTTTTTATCGTGTCCAGAGCGCCAGTTTGGAAGCCAAACTCATCACCTTTCATCAGATAAGCAAGATCCCCGATGCTAGTTAAGGCTGTGAATGCATAGCCTGGATAGTGACCTTTATGTCGCCATGCGGTGCCGTCCGGTCGAAAACCATCGTTGTAGCCCGGAGGATTACGATCAAGGGTTGCAGAGAGGAAATCGGCGTACTTATGCAGCAGTGCGACTTTTTCTCTCTCATCTGGATTAAGTAATATCATTGCCAGATTTTGCTGTGACAGGGTATTGAAAAAGTCCATATCCGTGCTGCTTGGGGTAACCTTCATTTCGAAGCCACGGTTACGGAATTCACGAGAAAACCACAGTAACGCTTTATAGGTTTCATCGAGCAGGCCCGCTTGACGCAGAGGCTCTTCCATTAACAATGCCGAAAGGTACCACCAACGGCCGCTGTAACCCCAGTGATGGGTTGTTCCTAGCGCACTGCCGTCGACAAAGCCTTGGTCGAACATGTGTTCTGTCATGAGAGTATACATTTCAGCAATGCGATCTTTGTTCGCAAGAGGATTGTGATACGCCTTGCCCAGATTAAGCATCAATTGAGCATATCCCGTGATTTTTGAGTTGTATTTATCGCCTTCACCCAGAAGGACGTAATCATTGTAGTCCGCTTTATCTTGCGCAGAGAGGTGGTTCGGTTGGTACGGCGTTTGCTGCGGATCAGTAATAAGGTGGCGGCCAGTTATGGTGCCATCAGCTCGTTTGATAATATTAAAGCTATTGAATTTGCTTTCTAAGCCAGAAAGGTTAGAACTGCCCGTACCGAGCTTTTGTATCAATCTGGTTTTGATTTGTTCGATGGCCGCGAGCTCTGCACTGGTCGGTGCGGGTAAGTTCTCCGGCAGGCCGAAATTAATCTCTTCGACTGGATAACGTGTGGTGATTTGATCATCACTCCATTGGTAACGGCTGTCATCAATGGATACCATAATGCGGTCAATATATAACTTACCATAACCAGTGTTTGGTGCGTTTAGTATGATTTGGCCAAACTTATTTGGGACTGATGACGTAAAGTCATTATTAAGTGATAGTGTCACGTTTCGCCACCCGGTGAAGTTTAAATTAATGGTGGTGGTACGTGGGTAAGCGCCATCAGGATTGGCTAACGTCAGCGTGGCGTGGGATGCGCTTGGCGTTTCGTTATACAGCCAAAAGGAAATAATCTGTGTGGCTGAACTGCCGTAGAGTGCACGAGCTTCGGTATCGGTATAGCGGGTGAATGTTTTATTTATCACTAATTTTTCACCTGCGTTCCATTGCCACAAGAGCGATTGATCACCCAATATCGCGCGCTTAGTACTTAGGCTAACCGCCGTTACATCGCTGTTAATCCACGTCGGGATGCTGCTTTCCTCAAAACTAAGGATCGTGGGTGTAAGGGAAGCGAAAGCGCTTTGCGCCATTAAAGCACTGCCAATTAACAGTGCGACTTTATTTATAGGAAGGAGAGCGGTTTTTTTCATTGAAGTATCCAAGTGAGAATCATGTCTCAAGTTATTCAAAGCATTTGTTAGGGTTTTATTTCAAATTCAGTGGCGGCGCCAAATAGACTTGAAATGGTCACTATGGTTGTGTTGTCGCGGTATTGATGGCGAATGGCCTGATCTATTTGCCACTTACCCCGAAAAGTCAGCTCAATGATGACCGGCTTGTTTGGTGCCTCTGTGGGCCCATACGCCCACTCTTTGACGAGGTTGAGATCCATCGCGGACACACTGAGTTTGACGTTTCCGCTTGCTAACGTCTGTGCCAACACTTGAGCGGCTTGACTGACGTCTTGCAAGACACCGTGAGAGAAGTGAGCAGCACTAAAGGCACTGTATCCATATAAGCCATTTACTCTGACAAGGTGGTGGTTATCACTGGTTTCTAGAATTTCGCCCGGTTTTTCGGATGCATCACGAGCGGCGTTTTTATAACGCTGTGCGAACTGCTGCATTTCTTCAGCTGTGGTATTCATCACCACCAAATATTCATAGTGGGCGTTCGTCGGGTTTACCCCGTGATCGATCCAAGCGGTCACGAACTCGCCTTGAGTCGCTTTTTTGGTTTTGTTATGGCCTGAGTGTTGTACGCTTCGGGTAACCCGAACTGGGTCCACATCAATCAGAAAGTAACCCACGTTATTGCTATCAATTAACCAGTCGTGATTGGTCAGTGTGATGGTTAAGTTCGCATCAGAATGGAGAGAGCCATTAATATTGATGCTGGTCGCGCTGCCGTTGGTGGCGAGTTGGAATAAGGTGGTTTCCGTTGCTTCGTCATGGTCACTAAGAGAATTGCTAATGTGATTTCCCGTCATGTAAAGCATGTTTTCTGTCGCCAATACGTGCTTATTGGCGCGGAATGTGGGGTCAAAATTCGGGTATTTGCGCTCAACGTGTTTGTGACTAAAGATGGTATGCTTCTGGTCTAAAGAGGTAGCGGCGCTTTTTCCCTCTTTCGAATACATCATCAGGGAATCACGAGTAAAACTTTCGAGTTTATCTAAATCGACTTTAATTCCGGTTGCGCCAGGGTTACGCGCCCAGTCCCAGCCATTTTCTTGATAGCCGTGTTGTTTCAGCTTGCCATACGGCATCACATGCACGCTGCCATTGCTTTGATAACGGCCGTAACGATTATCGTGGGTATAAATTTCAGAGCTCCATACCACATCGTTATACCCTTTCATAAAGGCCATTTGCGTGCCGTGTCGATGTACGGCAAACGCACCACCATTAAACGACCAGCTTCCCTCCGGCAGGGTGGCTGGAGAGATGGTTTTTCCAAAATGTTTGGCACTGTCTTTTGAAGATAATCCCCTGATTTGCAGATAAATCGAAGCCAACTCTTCATCAAGCTGTGGGTAGCTTTTGGCTAATAACTTCATACCTTGCGCGTAACGTTTAACGCTTAAATCATCGAAAGGGTGGCGCCCGGAAATGCCCATGGGCACCACAGGGTTAGAATAAATCCAGCCAGCGATCATGGCTTTTTTAAGCTTATCCAATCCCGGTTTTTGAACCGCAAACTCGGTACCGTGAAGGGCATAAATGACCTGTGCGATATGATCAAATCCGTGAAACGCATAATTCGGGTAATGCCCCATATGACGATAAGCGGTACCATCATCACGCAATCCATCAAAAGACGATGGTGGTGTTTGCGCCAGAGCTTGAGTGATAAAATGGCCAAACTTACTCACCAATGCAACGCGCTCTTTTTCATCGGGATTGAGCAAAATGAGTGCTAAATGCTGGCGAGATAGCGTATTAAAATAGTCTAAATTGGAGCTCTGTGGTTTTATCTCCATATCGAAGCTGGCTTTAAACTCACGCGCATGCCAAAGCAAAGCGTCGTAGACTTCTGGCAGCAAGTCGTTCTGCTCAAGCACATCTTGCATCAGCAACGCGGAAGAATACCAACCTCGTGATGAGTAGCCCCAGTGGTGGGTGCTGACAAGACTGCTGCCTTTAGCAAAACCTTGATCGAGCAAATGCCTGGTCATGAGGAGATACATTTCAGACAATGCCGCGCGTTCTGCGGCATCTTTGTTTTTAACATAGCGACTGGCAATATCGAGCATGAGATCGGAGTAACCAAGGTGCTGGATGATCCCGAATTGGTCTTTTTTTCCTAAAATGGCGTATTCTTTAAAGTCTTCTAAATCTTCAGGCAATAGATAGCGTGAGTTATAAATGACTTGCTGCTTATCGGTAAGAATGTGCCGACCACGAATTACTCCTTCCACTTCTCGTATTTGGAAGTCATCAAATTTAGCTCGCAGAGCAGGAAGTCTGATGTTGCTGTCTGCCAGTAATGTGATGGTTTTTTGTTTGACCGCATTCAGCGCTTGTTTTTGTTGCTCAGTCGCTTCAGGTAAAGAAGTGGGTAATCCAAAGTCGATCTCTGGGAAATGGCCTGCCATTCTGTTTTTGACATGATAATCCGACCACTGATAACGGCCATCATCAATAGAAAACATCACTCGGTCGATAAATAGCTCACCAGAGTCATGAGTTGGTGCCACAAACTGAACGGTATCGAGCTCTTTAGTGACGGGCTGCTCAAAGTCACTGTCCAAAGATAACCCAAAGGCGCGCCATCCTTTAAAATTGAGGTTAATCGCTTTTTCACTTGGATTATTGCCTTGCTTTGAAAGTAACAAGGTCATCGATTGATCTAACGGTACTTCGTTGTAAACCCAAAACGAAATGACTTGAGTTGCTTTCTTACCAAACGCTTTTTTCGCTTGCTTGTTATCGTAGCGCTGGATGCGTTTTTTGATCGTAAGGATATCGCCAGCTCGCCATTTCCAAAGTAACGATTGCTCGCCTAAAATCGCACGTTTTTTACTTATTTCACCATGGCTAACAAACGTTGGCCGCGTTTGTTCTTCAAAGCTGATAATGGTGGATTGCAACGGTGAAGTACTCGCGTATGCGAAAGAAGCGGATGTTACACTAGCAATAATAAGTGCTGACCTTAGCAATGAGCCTGACATGAATTAAAACTAACTCTGCTTACATTTGCTTTTTATATTGCTACAAATGCTTTCGAATAAAAACAAAAAAACTTTTGTTTTGTTTCGCTTTGTGATCTAGAACATTGGTCGTTGCTTCTGTTTCACGTATATTCCCCTGTTAAAGAACCGCTTCCGTGGAGGCCACAATGTCTAAAGGCAAACCCACACACTTTCACATGATGGCTAAGCCCGTCAGTTACCGTTGTAACCTTAAATGTGACTACTGTTTTTACTTAGAAAAAGAAGACACCATTCACACGCCGAACTCAGGCAATCAAGATCTGATGAGTGACAGTGTCCTTAAACGTTACGTGCGCGATTACATTGAATCTCAGGATGCTGACGTGATTGATTTTGCTTGGCAAGGCGGAGAGCCGACCTTGGCGGGATTGGACTTTTTTAAAAAAGTGGTTCAGTTTCAAAAGCAATTTGCTAACGGCAAAACCATTCACAATAGCTTTCAAACCAACGCAATTGGCATTAACCGCCAATGGGCAGAATTCTTTGCTGAAAACCGTTTTTTGATTGGCGTTTCGGTCGATGGCACAGCCGATATTCACGATAAATACCGCGTATCGGTCAACGGTAAACCGACTTTCCAGCGTGTTAAGCAAGCGATCGATTTGCTCAAAGAGTACAACGTCGAATTTAACACCTTAACTGTCATCAATGATGAAAACTGGGACAAAGGGAAAGAGGTGTACCATGCACTGAAAGACCTCGGCTCTCAGTTCCTACAGTTTATTCCTATCGTCGAAATTCGCCCAGAATGCAACAAAGGCGTGCAATCCTACTCACCGGTTGAAAATGCTGAATTGGCGCCTTTCTCTGTACCGGCCGAAGGCTACGGCAAGTTCATGATCGACGTCTTTAACGAGTGGGTACTCAACGATGTAGGTAAGGTATACGTGCGTATGTTCGACAGCATTCTAGCCTGCTGGATGGGACATTCTGCTTCGGTCTGTGTCCAGGCCAAAAACTGCGGCCAGGCGATGATCATCGAAGCCAATGGCGATATGTACTCCTGTGACCACTATGTTTACGACGACAATCGCCTTGGGAACATGATGCAGACGAACATCAAACAACTGGCTTTAAGTAAGCAACAACGTAACTTTGGTCTTGATAAATCCAGAACACTAACGAGTCAATGCCTTAACTGTAACGTTCAAGAGTTGTGCTACGGCGGTTGCCCAAAACATCGCATCAATGTCATTGAAGGTGAGCATCATCGCCAGAACTATTTATGCCCATCTTACAAAGCAATTTTCACACATACAGCGCCTGCAATGCATCACATGTCTGAAGCTATCCGTCGTGGTGGCCTGGCTGCTGATGTTATGCCGATGATGGCGCAATTTTACAACCGTTAAGAGGTTAATCATGTCATTTAAAAAGAGCGTGCTTGCAGGGATGGTTGGGGCCGCGTGTATTGCCGCGCCAATGCACTCCCTTGCCGCAGACGAGAAACCTAACGTACTCGTCATTGTCATGGACGATTTGGGGAAGCAGCAACTGGATTTTGCGATGGGTGAAATCGAAAAAGAGGTGCTGAAAAAACGTTTTGTCTCTGATCGTTATAAAGTCGACTTCGACAAAGCCTATGACGCGGCAAAACGCGCCATGCCTAACGTGACTCAACTGGCGAAAGAAGGGGTAAGCATGACCAATGCTTACGTTGCGACGCCAGTGTGTGGCCCATCACGCGCAGGGATTTTAACCGGACGCTTCCCTCACAGCTTCGGCATCTACAGTAATGATGATGCGCACCATGGCGTACCGCGTGATGTCACCATGCTTCCTGAGCTGTTCCAGGAAAATGGTTATGCCACCGCAAATATTGGTAAATATCACAACGCCAAGATCACCAAAACCAAGGTGCCTGAGAACCAAAGAACGCGTGACTACCACGATAATGAAATTTCAAAACCTGAAAAAGGGTTTTTCCCGAATGATCGCGGTTTTGATTACTCATACTCATACTTTGCCTCTGGTTCTGCCGTTTACAACTCCCCAGCCGTTTTCCGTAACTATGAGAACATTACCGCTTGGGGTTTCCTCACGCACAATCTGACCAATGAAGCGCTGAACTTCATTGATAAAGCTGATAAAGAAGATAAACCTTTCTTTATCAATTTGGCTTACTCTGTACCGCACATTCCATTGGAACAGCCTGCTCCGAATAAATACATGAGTAAGTTCGATACTGGTAACGTGGAAGTCGATAAATACTATGCGCACATCAATGCGTCTGATGAAGGCATTGGCCAAATTATCGATAAGCTAAAAGAAACAGGTGAGTACGAAAATACACTCATTTTTTTCTTGTCGGATAATGGCGCCGTGGGTGAATCTCCGATGCCTCGTAACGGCATGAATAAGGCATACAAAGGTCAGCGCTACCGTGGTGGTGTTAACGTACCATTCATTGCGCACTGGAAAGGCGTATTACCAGAGCGCAGTACCAACGATACCTTAGTATCGGCCATGGATATTCTGCCAACGGCATTGAGTGCTGCCGGGATTGATATTCCGAGTGAGTTGAAAGTCGATGGCGTTGATATTCTTCCAACCATGCAAGGGGCGCGCAATAAGCCACACCCATATCTGTACTGGGCGGGTCCGCGTGCATTCCACTATGATGCAGAGAAAAATGACGCGTTCTGGTCACAGTACTGGGACTGGATCACTTATAAACAACCCAACGTAGAGCCAAGCCCTTACGTTGAACGTAAATCTCGCGGTGAGTGGGCAATTAAAGATCAAGAGTGGTCTTTGCATTTTTACGACGATGGTAATCATGTGTATGAGCTGTATAACTACTCAAAAGACATTTCAGAGTCGAACAACTTAGCCAAACAGTACCCTGAAAAAGTCACAGAGATGAAAGCCGCGTTTTATGAGTGGATCAAAACCAAACCTGCACCTATGGGTTGGGGCCAAGACCGCTACCAGATTCTGACTGAGTCAGCGAAGAAGTAGTGACCAAGTCTTCATTCATTAATGAAGCCTTTGATTCAAACAGTAACAGATAAAAAAAGGCTCCTTCAGGAGCCTTTTTTATGTAGGTATCCGATGAAAAAAGTCATTAAAGCCACAGAAAGACCGACCATACCCTATGAGCATCCAGATTTGGCACTTTATTGGCGCACGTTTTGCCAACACATCAGCAAACTGCTGCGCGGAAAAAATGCACTGAGTAAAAATGATGCCGTAATCCAACAGATATTCAGTGATTCCTCGTTGAGCCTTAAATCTAAGTGTGAGCATTTTGCTGACTATATAGCTGAGGCTTTTGCTTACTACAGTGTCGATAATTTTACTCACGCTTATTATCCTGGCATGCCGAGCCAGCAGGGTGCGCGTATGGATGCGATGGAAGGGTGTAGCCGCGTTTTGCCAACGCTGGCCTTCTGGGCTGCGCGAGATCCAATTGAAGATAGTGATCCGTTTTACGCGCGCAAGATCGATGCGATTAATTGGTTAAAACACGCCTTTATTGCCGGCACTAACCCAACACATAAAGGTTACTGGGGCGCACTCCAGGATTATGACCAACGTACGTGCGAAAGTGCCGATCTGGCACTCGCGTTATGGGCAAGCAAAGAGAGCGCATGGGATACGTTTACTCAGAGCGAAAAAGATCAAATCATCGCCTGGTTTGAACAGGTCAATCATGTTCAAGTGGTCGACAATAACTGGCATTTATTCCCTGTTACCGTTCAGTTGGTCATTCAATCGCTTACCGGTAGAGAGTGCGTTGATATGTGGCGTTATGAACGGGTGAAAGAGTTCAACGTCGGTGAAGGGTGGTTCCGAGACGGCGCCAAAGGCAACTACGATTTTTATAACGCGTGGGGGTTTCATTACTCGCTGTATTGGATCGATCAGATTAATCCAGAGTTCGACCGTGACTACATTCGACGCAATCTGTGTGAGTTCTCCAGCAAGTTCCGTTACTTATTCACACCGCAAGGCTTACCGTTTTTTGGGCGAAGTGCGTGTTATCGCCTGGCCGCCGCGGCGCCACTTATTGCAAACCTTGATGTACAGGACGCGATGGATACACCACTCCATTCCGGTGAGGTGAAACGCGCGTTGCAAACCAACTTCGAATACTTTATCGCCAATGGGGCGCTTAAGCATGGTGTGCCTACACAAGGGCTGTTTGCTAGCGATGCACGGCTCACGGATAACTACAGCGGGCCAGCGAGCAGTTTGTGGTCGTTGCGCGCTCTCAATATCGCGCTGTATTGTGGTGATCGATGTGGATTATGGCAGGCAGAGAGTGCGCCACTCGCAGTAGAAAAAGAAGATTTTTCCTTTCGTATTCCTTCTATTTATGCTTTTGTCACTGGTTGTCAGGAAACGAAAGAGGTCGTGGTGATTTTTGAGCAGGAGTACACTCAAGATCAAACGCCGATGAGCCGACGCTTAGAGACCCAAAGCGTCCTCGATAAAGGCAAAGAAATTCTGCTGGGAAGAGCATTCAGACCCAAAAATAACCTTTTGAGAAAAGGCATTACGTGCTATAGCTCGAAAATGTCAAATTTTTTCTAGTTCCGCCAAACTGTGATCTTGATCAGCTAACTTTCGTCAACTTTCGATTATTATAACGAAAGTTGTCGAAAGAATTGGAGGGTCTATCATGTTTTTAGTTTCAACTCAGGATATGCTACGTAAAGCACAAGAAGTCGGTTACGCGGTTCCTGCATTTAACATTCACAATCTTGAAACCGTACAAGTCGTACTGGAGACCGCAGCTGAAATGCGTTCACCTGTTATTTTAGCGGGTACTCCTGGTACTTACGCTTACGCCGGTACCGATTACCTGGTGAATATTTGTAAAGCAGCAGCACGTCGCTATCACATGCCGATTGCGCTTCATCTTGACCATCACGAGTCAATGAAAGATATCCGCAATAAAGTTGAAGCCGGCATCAAATCTGTAATGATTGATGGCTCGCACTTCAAGTTTGAAGAGAACATTGAGCTGGTTAAAAAAGTCGTTCAGTTCTGTCACGTATGGGATTGTACGGTTGAAGCCGAGCTCGGCCGTCTTGGTGGTATCGAAGACGATCTTGTTGTTGATGCTAAAGACGCAATGTATACAGACCCTGATGCGGCTGCAGAATTCATTCAGCGCACTGGTATTGACTCTCTGGCGGTGGCCATTGGTACTGCTCATGGGATGTACAAAGAAGAGCCACGTCTGGACTTTGATCGTTTAGGAAAAATCCGAGCAAAAACTGACATACCACTGGTATTGCATGGTGCATCTGGCGTGTCGGATGAAGACGTCACCCGCAGTATCGAACTGGGTATCTGTAAAGTTAACGTTGCGACAGAGCTAAAAATCGCGTACGCCAACGCACTAAAACAGTACTTCCTTGACAACCCGGATGCGAATGACCCTCGCCATTACAACGTCGCTTCTAAAGCCGCCATGCGTGACGTCATCATCTCGAAGATCAACGTTTGCCGCAGCGCAGATAAACTATAACTACCCGTTTTAGCACGACCCCTCGCCCTCAGAGTATTTTGTGCTTTACCGATTGTGACTATTACTAGCTAATAGCAAAAGGGGGTCACAATCGGTTTTTTCAATTTTGGGACACAACCTAAATGACGACATTTTCATATAAGAAAATTGCCATTCTTGGTGAATGTATGATTGAGCTGTCTGGCCAACCGTTCTCTACCCAAGAGCAACGTTTTGGCGGAGATACACTCAATACCGCTTTGTATCTATCACGTCTGGCACCGGAGGTTCATCCGGCCTACATCACTGTGCTTGGCGTTGATAATTACAGCAAGCATATGAAAACAGCATGGGAAGACGAGGGGATTGACTGCTCATTAGTCATGACCAACCAAGATAAGCTTCCTGCACTGTATGCGATTGAACTTGCGGCTGACGGTGAGCGCTCTTTCCAATATTGGCGTAATGATTCGGCAGCACGCTACTTATGCCAGAACGAACGCTACTCTTGCGTTATGAACTCACTTGCCACGTTTGATCTGGTTTACCTATCGGGTATCTCACTGGCGATCTTGCCAGAAGAAGACAAACAAACACTGCTCGATTCTCTGCAAGTACTTAAACCGCAAGGGGTGAAAATTGCGGTGGATTCCAACTACCGTCCTCGCTTATGGGCAGGGAAGGAACATGCCATCCAATGGCTAGAAAAACTCTATCGTTTGGCGGACATCGCATTGGTCACCAGTGACGACGAAGCGTTGTTACTTGGTGAAAACATCAGCCCTGAAGCACTCACCACCCGTTTACGTAATTTTGGCGTGAGCGAAGTGATTGTGAAGCTGGGTAAAGACGGAGCGATGTTTAGCGATTCTGAACACAATGTAGCTGTGGCAACAGGTAACGTGGTGACTAATGTCGTTGACACGACAGCGGCAGGGGACTCATTCAACGCTGGATTCCTTGCGGCCTGGGCCACCGGCCGCACACTCAAAGAATGCTGCCATTGGGGTAATAAGCTGGCTGCAGAAGTGATTCAGCATAAAGGCGCTATTATTCCAGCGGAAAACACTCGTTATATCAACTCAATGATGAATTTATAATTATGAATACTAAAGAAATTAACATCAAACTGCGTCAACTTCGAGTGATGCCAGTTATCCAAATTGAAGATGCCAAAGACGCCCCATCACTAGCAAAAGTTCTAGTAGAAAACGGACTATCTGCTGCAGAAATTACCTTCCGTAGCGATGCAGCTGCTGAGTCTATCCGCCTAATGCGTGAAGCATATCCTGAAATGATTATCTGTGCAGGTACGGTTCTCAATACAGAACAAGCAAAACTTGCCATGGACTCGGGGGCGGACTTTGTGGTTTCTCCAGGCTTTAACCCAAACACGGTTCGTTACTGCTTAGAAAATAATATCCATATTATCGCTGGCGTTAACTCACCATCTCAAGTTGAGCAAGCGCTAGAAATGGGGTTGAACACTCTAAAATTCTTCCCAGCAGAAGCGTCTGGTGGTGTTGCCATGCTTCGTTCGCTCACAGGTCCATACAAAGGTCTTGAGCTAATGCCAACAGGTGGCGTGAATATCATCAACCTAAGCAACTACTTAAGAATTCCTGAAGTAGTATGTTGTGGTGGTACTTGGATTGCACCAGTTGATCGAATCACAGACAACGATTGGAATACAATCGCTGAGAATGTGCAAAACACGGTCAAAACCATTAAGAAAATCGGAGTTTAATAAATATGGAACACCATAAGACTACAGCTCCACGTGTAGCTTTATTACTTTCGGATGGCTTTGAAGATGCTGAGGCGGTAATTTTTATCGATATCCTAAGACGTTTAAACATTCACGTTGACGTTTTATCTTGTATGGAAACTAGGGAACTAGCAACGTACTTCAATACTCGTATCACTGCAGATGATACGCTAGCGAATTGCTTCGATGATAACTACGATGCGATCGCGATGGTTGGCGGACCCAAAAACACTGACAATATGACGGTTAACGAGATGGCAATTTCATTCATCAAGCGTCATATCGAGTTAGACAAATGGATTTGTGCACTTTGCTCAGCACCAGCAAAAGTCTTGTCTAAGCATGGGCTACTAGAAGGCCGTGAGTACTCAACGGGTGACAACTTGATCAGCGCATTCCCAGACGGTAAATACGTAGATAAAAAAATTGTTGTTGCTGACAAATTCATTACCGGCAAAGGTCTTGGCGTTGCGTTTGAATTTACATTTACCGTTGCAGAAAAATTGCTACCAGATAGCATAGAAAAAGTAGATAACCAAGCAAACCATATCTATTTTGAATATTGGAAAAATAAAAAACCGCAGTAAGAAGCACAAGTTAAGGAATGTTCATAGACTGAACATTAAACCATGAAAGATTCCATCTATCATTCAGTTCGGCTTTGCCTTATATCAAAAATGCTTACTTTTTCGTATCCGTCTAAAGTAAATTCAATCGCTTACGTTAAATGTTTTCAACGAACTCAATAGTTTTGTTTAGTAGCACTCTTTAAGCGCCACCATAAATTTAGTCTTGGATAGATGAAGTGATACGGTGGTGCTATAAGGTTCTATTCTAGGCCCACTTTTAGATGGATCACACAAAACCACCTTCTTTAGAAGGTGGTAATTTACTTAATGTCCTCTGTGTTGACTTGTGCATGTTATTAAATATATAGCTAGAGTCACATTCAAGTTTATCGTCTATTTTTTATCAGGCTTTGTTGTTGATATTTTCAAATATGGATGCAGCTACATATCGACATTATTTGCCGATTTTAAACATCGAGACTGATAGAATTAACTTTTGCGGTAGGAATAGCTGCTACTCACTTCAGTAAACTGAATATCAACTCAAATCAGTTGGTAAAAAGGTAAAAATGCAAGAAAGTTTAGCTTTATGAGTAATATCATCCTGGTTGGATTCGATCTGGAAAAATATTTTTCATATACACTCAGTTAATAAGGAAAAAATAGCATTGCAAGGGAGATACCATCGTGAATCTTAGTTTAGAGCAATTGCCAACAGCAGTTATTGCTTTCTAACCGAGATTCCGCAGCTATTTTTAGAATTTATTTCGCCGAAGATGCCGACACGTTCGTAACAATTGCGAAAACTTGCTGCCTTTGAGGCACTTGCAGAGAGGCATGTGATTTTTGATGACGAGTCACGTTTAACCTCCTGATAGTAGTGAGAGATAGTTTAACCGAATATTGATATCAGAAACCGACTTGGGTGCTACCATTGGATGACCAAATTAATCGTTATGTGATGAAAGTTACATTATTTATTAGATAATTAGGTGCGGAATGACGGCTGCAAACCTCTCGTCGCGATTAAAACGCCTTTGCATCGAACAAAATTTAACCACAAAAGGTAAATAGGCCCTAGTAAACGTTTTTCTTTCTTTTCACTAACACAACATGAAAGGTTCGTAAGGTTTCGTTGTGCTTCGTTTTGTGTGTGAGGTCACGACGGGATAATTAAAAATAAGATAGGATAATATAGTATTCAGATGATTATGAATCTGCGTGAGATAAGTGTGTTTGAATTCAACAAGATGCGTAGTTTTATTTAATAGATTCATGAGGAAATCAGATGTTTCATTTGAACCAGTATAGTTTTGCTAAACGACTAGGAGCCGGGTTCGCTATTATCATACTATTGTCGTTAGTGATTTACGGAGAAGGTCTTCGCTCTCGAACGGTGACGAAGAGCCAAGTCAGTCAGTTGATTGAAGCACATGTTGGCGTACGTGAAGTGTTTGGTTTACAAGTATTAGAAAATAGCTACCTTAATACACGAGACCCTGTTTATGCTCAACGTTTCAAAAAGTGGCATAAGGTTAACTTAGAGAACTTTATTGCTAATAAGCATATTTTCACTCATCCGGATAACCGTAAGTTAGTTGAGGCATTTGAATTGGCTAGTGTCGCTTATGGGCAGGAGTTTGATGCCTTCAACCAACAGATGAATAAGGTTCAAAGCATTAATAAGCAGCTTGGAAAAGTAGAAGAAAAGTGGGCAAGTGAGTTTTTATCTGACAACGCACAATTAAGATTAATACAACTAAGTAAAGTAAGAATGCAGGTTGAACTGCAGTTAGAACCGTCATTGATTGAAGCGTGGCAGCACCAGCTTGAAGAGTGGAATCGCAATATCATGGTGACGGACAACGAAGTTGCTGAATATCAAAATGAGTTAAATCAAGTTGCTCTGTATGTTTCTAACCTTGTTCATACTCGTGAAGTAATGAACACATATGCAGTACAAGTGCGTGATAGCGCCAAAACGTTAGCAAGTAACATTGAAACCCAAATGGAGGAATCGGAGCACTTTAGTTCGATAGTCAGTATTGTGGTTTGCCTGCTTTCCGTTATTGCGAGCTTCATTATTGGTTTGGTGATTACGCGTTCTGTGGTTAATCCGGTTAATGAGACTATTCGTATTGTAAAGCGCTTGGCTGCGGGTGAATTACACCATCACTTGCCAACAAAAGGTAAAGATGAAATGGCCAGCCTTGCGATTGCGATCAACGATATGACGAGATCGCTACGTGCTATGGTGGGAGATATCTGTCATAACCTTGGTGCACTTAACACTATCGCGGCAGACGTGTTCGTGATGGCAACGGAAAATAATAACGGCTCGAAATTACAGTTATCAGAAGCTGAACTCGTTGCGACGGCGATGACTCAATTGACGGCAACAATGAATGAGATTACAGGCAGTGTTTCTGAAGTTGCAGAAAGTGCAGGCAGAAGTCAGCAGCTCATCAATCGTTGTAATGAAGTGACCGACGACGCGATTGAGGGCTTTACCACACTAGATAGCAATATTATGGGCGCATCCACTGTCGTTGAGCAGCTAGCGAAAGGGACGGAAAACATCAGCTCCGTGCTTGAAGTCATCAATAGCATTTCCGAGCAAACCAACTTATTGGCACTGAATGCCGCCATTGAAGCGGCACGTGCTGGTGAGCAGGGGCGTGGTTTTGCGGTGGTGGCAGATGAAGTACGCTTGCTTGCACAACGAACACAAAGCTCGACTCAGGAAATTAAAACCATCATCACCTCATTGCGTGAAGATGCCTCACAAGCGGTTGAAGTCATGGAACAAAGCCGCAATGCGATGTCTGCCTCTCATCAACAAGTGAATGACATTGGTTCACACCTGCATAATGTTCAAGATTTAGTCAGTAATGTTGCTGAGCAGGCGATTAACTTATCGTCGGCATCGGTTGAGCAAAACGTGACTGCTGAGTCATTTAACGAAAGCATGCAAGTCATTGTTGATATTACCCGACGTTACTCCGAGCGAGCTGAACAGCTAGAAAAAACCGCAGAGCAGCTAGCAGCCTGTAAGGATGACATCAATGAGCATGTCTCTCAGTTTCATCTGTCTTAATTTTACTATATCCAAATAGATCACTCATGCCCGGTTTTTATGCAATTGCATGATTTCAGGGCTGTTTGGGTTTGCAGTTGTTTTTATTGGCATTTGCATCAATAGTGGGTGTTGGCATACTTTGCGCGTCTGTAGACCAAGCATTTGGAGTTGTTGGGTATATCGTTTTGGTAACGTAGAATTTAAACCAAGGAGTTCAAGTGAAAATTTCACGCCGTAATTTTCTTAAATCTATTGGAGCGTTAGGGGCGAGTTTAAGCTTGAGCCCGTTAGTTCATGCTCAAACCCAAAAGCCGAATGTACTGTTTATCGCCATTGACGACCTAAACGATTGGATTGGTGGGTTACGTGGTCATGTACAGGCAAAAACACCGAACATCGATCGTTTGATGCAAAAAAGCCATAAATTTGTCAATGCCCACTGTGCGGTCCCCGTTTGTGGTCCGTCACGCAACGCGATTTTGTCTGGTATGGCGCCAACGACAACAGGTTGGTACACCAACCGAGAACTTGGTCTGAAAAACTTTCCAGCGATCGCTGAAGAAGTGATGGGCAATATTCCCACCTTACCACAGCATTTTAAGCAGAATGGTTACTACACCATGGCGTGTGGCAAAATTTTCCATCATGGTACCTCGGACTATCGTGCAGAAAAGCAGTGGCACGTTGAGCAAGATAAATACGAAATCAAAAACGAGGAATACCTCGAGCGTGGTTTTGGCTATGGTCGTTACGGCGTCAATGATCACAAATACTACCCATTTCCGAAAGATGGCGGTCAAATCGTCACGACATTTGGTCCGGATGCGAAAGGAAAATCCCTTTGCTGGGGCGAACTTGAGCGTAAGGATATCCCAATGGGCGGCTTGATGCCGGACGAATATTTTGCACATTGGGCTGCCGAGCAACTGCACAAAGATTACGATCAGCCTTTCTTTTTAGCGGCGGGGTTTTTTCGACCACATGTACCTTTCACTGCGCCGGAAGAGTATTTTGAAATGTTCCCGCTTGAGTCTATTCAGATGCCGGACATTATCGAAGACGAAATGAAAGATATCCCACTTTACGGTAAAGCCATGACGATGGGCGCAATTGAAGGAGGGGACCACGCAGCAGTAGAAAAAGTGAGTCCGACGTTCTGGAGAGAGCTGGTGCGCGCTAACCTGGCTTGCATTGCCTTCGTGGATGCGCAAATTGGTAAAGTCTTAGATGCGCTTGAGTCGAGTAAATATAACGACAATACCGTGGTGATGCTTTGGTCTGATCATGGGCAAAATTTTGGTGAACACCGAAACTGGCGTAAAAACACGTTATGGGAAGAGTCTACTCATGTTCCCTTAGTGATTAAAATGCCGAAACAGACACAAGGTGTGGAATATACAGAAGCGGTAAGCTTACTTGATGTTTACCCGACCATTACATCACTATGCGGTTTGCCAGAAGTGCCTTCCAACGAAGGGTTAAGCCTGACCCCTTTCATTAATAACCCTGACTTTAAACGAAATAAGCCAGCGGTGACGACTTGGGGATATAAAAACCATGCCGTGCGTGATGAACGCTACCGTTACATTCAATATCGCGATGGTTCTGAAGAGCTGTATGATCACAACGTCGATCCAAATGAGCATACCAACCTAGCAAATCAGTCAGAATACAAAGGTGTGATTGAAAAACTCAAAGTATGGATCCCAACAAAGAATCGCTTACCTTATGGTATGGAAGACTTTAAGCAAGGTGATTTCTTAGAAAAACACTTACGCGAGTGGGAACAAAATGATGTTCCAGACTTCTTAAGCTAATTTATAGTTAACTTCAAGATGCCGACGCAAGTTCGGCATCTTTTTTATGGTTACGTATGGGTATAAACCTCTCTTTAGTTTTGCTGCGCTGGGTATGAGTCTGAGTGCGTTATCCTGCAAAACTCAGAATGTGACCTCTGTCCCTTCTTGACCTCACGGCACATGATCATTTGTGACTTATGATATTTCGAATGTTTTCTTTTTTTGGTTTTTAATAGTTTTTATATAAAATTCTTACCAAGATCACTCACTTCGAAAGACTTTGTAAATATAATGAATATCTTCGTAAGTTGAGGGTAAAGGCTACGACACCCCGCAACTTTAAAACTATGGCCTTATCATCAAGGGGTGAATAAGAATGTCGATGAACAAAAACACTAAGTTGAGCAATTTAGTCAAATTGACACTCGCTACATCGATGGGTTTTGTCTTTACAACAGGTGTTTCAGCAAACGTCAATATTGACAACCTAACCGGACTGGCTGCCAGTGGTGGTGGTGATGCTTATGATGTGTACAACTTAAAAGCACTGTATGAGTATGTTAATGCAAACCAGGCATGGAACTCAGGGCTTTATCAGCTGTTAGAATCCGCAACCACTAAAGAAGAAGCGGCGGCGCTGGCGAGTGCTCTCAGCCCAGATCGCAGTGGGGCGTCCTTATACAGCGTTATGTCATCACAATCTCTCTTTTCCAATACCTTACGTAAACGTGGCACAGACTTTATTTTAGGGGATTACGGTAACACTTCTATGTGGGTATCGGTCTTGGGGTCTGAATCAAGTCAGTATGTAACTAATGATGGTAGCAATCGCTACGATGGTTATGACTCAGAATCCACTGGTATTGCCTTCGGTTACGATCTTATGCGTTCAAGTGATGCCATTGTTGGATTAGCATTCAGTCAACAAAAAACAGACGTGGAAAACCGTCTGACTGACCGCACTCTGGATATCGAGAATTACTATGCGGCCTTGCATGGTCTGTTCAAATTTGACGACATGTACCTTTCAGCACAAGGCATTGTTGGTTGGTCTGATTACCTAAGCAAACACAATGTGAATGGTGTTCCTTCTTACTCTGGTTCAACCGCTGAAGATGCAACGTTTGGTGGTGACAACTACGGTGTGAGTGCGGATTTGTACTACCCACTTTACGTTGGTTCTTTTACTGTTCTTCCATCTGTTTACGCCGATTACCAATTGGTTCGCGTGGATGGTTATAAAGAAAATCAAGCCGATAATTCTCTCTTAGTGAAAGATTTTGACAAACTTGAGCATGAAGCCTTGTATCTCGGTGTTGGTGTTGAAGTCGCGAACAGCATTTCCACTAACCTGGGTATTTTCTCTGCACAAGCGAAATTTAAAGCCAAACAAGAAGTGCTTGATCATATCACCTTCTCCAAAGGTCGTCTGGCTAATGGTGGTTATGAATTTGCAGCGCCAATTGCACAACTTGATGACACTTTCTATGAAACCAACATCGATTTCACCTGGGAAACCGCAAGCAACTTCTCATTTAACCTCGGTGCTCAGTACTCTTGGAGTGATTCACAAGACACGACCATGTTTTACGGCCGTGGCACGTACTCTTTCTAATTGAGTGGGTTGTATTGAAAATGAAAATGACACTTAAACTCCTGCCACTTGCTGTCTTCTCTGCATTACAAAGTGGCGCGGTCATGGCTGCAGACGTGGATACAACGTCTTATTTGCAGCCTGCGGGACATATGTATTTCTTTGAGCAAGGCATGCCTGCGCCCATTCAGGCGGAAAAAGGTACGCTGAGCTTAAATAATGACTTCCGTAAAGACGGCGATACGGGTCTTAAATGGGAATTTGAGCGCAAAGGCAAGCTCATTTTTAACCAGCCAATTGGCTATAAGCACTTTGAAGCTAACGGTAAAGACCAGTCGACCAGTGCTTTTACTACGTGGATTTACAATACCAAAGCGAACAAAGGTCAATTGCGTTTTTCATTCAAAGAGGCAGGTAAAACTCAAGTCTACTTTGATGTAAACATGGATTTCGAAGGTTGGCGTCAGTTAATGATTCCGTTCGAGGACATGACAGGCAAAGCAACGGAAACCATGGATCAGTTGGTGGTTGACACCATAGATATGGTAGATAAGGGAACGATTTATCTGGATCAGGTGATGGTGAGCATTCCTGTTGATCCTCGTTGGTCAACACGTGACGCACAAGTCCCGTTTGTGAATTTAGCTGCTGATACCGCGCCAAACCAACACTGGTTAGCGTTGCACCGTTATTATGGTTTTATCAACCAATATCAAGCTCGCCAGCATGAGAGTGCAAAAGCGACATCATCCGCTAAGGCGCCTCGTTCGATTGCTGACATTCATGAGAAATTGCATGCGTTTGCACTTGGTACAGCACCAGGTAACAGCGACGCAAAGTTCGCTGAGATCGAAAAGAAATACGCCGCTTACAATCTGAAAGAAGTCGATGGTGTGATAGTTGGTGAAGGGCTTGATAACTCCAACCGATTGAAACTATTCCTCGACAAAGGCGTGAATCGTGGTTTGCTTGATGAAAATGGTTTTGAGGTGGTGTTTGATACGGCCGATTTGCGCCGTTATGGTGAGTTAATGCTCGATATTGCGCGAGCATTACAAGGCAAACTGGATGATAACACGCGTGCTGATCTCACTGACAAGTACGTTAAATTAACGCGCTACGCATTAGCACAAGGCTATACCGCCGAGAGTGGTGTTGGTACTGCACATCACTTTGGTTATACATTGCGTGCGTTATTCCAGGCGCATTACTTAGCACGTGATCTATTGCAAGCGCACGGCTTAAGCAAAGACGTTACTGAGATGATGGTATGGTTCTCGGGGACAGGGCGTATCTATCGACCAGTCGAAGAGATGACCAGCTTTAACGTTGATGTCATGAACACGCAGTTGCGTGGCATGCTGTACAGCATCTTGATGCAAGAAGACGCGGAAACACGAGACATGTTGTTGGCTCAGTTTGGTTTCTGGCTGTCTAAGTCTATCTCAACTTCTCATGGTCTCAGTGGTGGCTTTAAGCAAGATGGTTCTATCTTCCACCACTCTCAACACTATCCAGCCTACGCTAAAGGCGCATTGACAGGGTTAACCCCTGTGGTTGAAGCGTTAGCTCGCACAAAATATGCGATCGATACGCACGCCCATGAAACGCTGAAAAAAGCCACCGCAATGTCGGAAATATGGAGTAATGATGGACTAACATTAATGTCCATTACAGGCCGCCACCCAACGGGTAAAGAAGGCATCTCTGTTGAGCCGTTCCAGCACATGGCAATGGCTGGCACACCGGATGGCAAACAAGATATTGACCCGGATATGGCATCGGCATACCTGCGTTTAACCAAAGGTATGAAAGATGACTCATTCCGTCGTTTCTTGCTAGATAAGGGCTTTAAAGCGGGCTCTGTCCCGCAGGGTAACTGGGCAATGAACTATGCCAGTATGGGCATTCAACGCCGAGATGACTGGGTTGCTGCCGTACGCGGTTTCAGCCGTTACTTAGTCAGCCATGAATCCTATGCGAATGCAAACCGCTACGGGCGTTACATCAATTATGGTCAATTAGAGATCATGGATGCAGACGGTAAGACGCGTGCATTCAGCCATGATGGCTGGGATTGGAACCGTTGGCCAGGCACGACAGCAGTCCAGCTTCCGATGGCGCAGGTTGAAGCGCATCTACTCAACGTTGACCGTTTCTCTGGTTTAGAAGAGATGTTGTTCTCTGAACAAACCTATGCTGGCGCAGTTTCTAATGGAAAAAATGGCTTGTATGCCATGGTGCTGCAAGGCCACCCTAAATATGATGCCTCTTTCCGTGCTAACAAGTCGGTCTTTTTCTTTGATAACCGAATTGTTGCGCTAGGTAGTGACATTGTAACTAAGGTGAAAGACTACCCAATACAAACCACCTTATTCCAACATGCGATTCGCTCTCCACGCGATACCATGCTGGTTAACGGTAATGCTTATCAGGGTTCAGAAACAGCGCTGAAGGCGGCCAGAAATGGTCACCAACAAATCATCGACCCAGATGGTAATGCTTATTTTATTCTGGGTAACAGCGTTGTTAAAGTGGCGGCTCATAAGCAGCAATCACTGCATCAAAAGAACAGCTCTGCCACCGAGGGTGAGTTTGCCACGGCTGTGATTGATCATGGTAAAGCGCCTGACAAGGCGGGATACGAATACGCCGTTTTAGTCAATCCAGAGCAAAAAGAGTTACTGACATTTGCCAGCACTTTGGATGATAAAAAGGCGGCTCCTTACCGAGTCCTGCAAAAAGATAGCCAAGCACACGTGGTCGTTGACCGTGTGAGCCGAACCACTGGTTACGCTGTTTTTGCGCCATCAGAGTTCAAATCGGGTGTGATTGCCAGTGTAGACAAACCAGCCATGTTGATGGTGGAGAAGAAAGGCCAAGCCATTAATCTTGCGATGGTTAACCCAGACCTCAACTTATACCAAGGTAAAGAAGCATCGCAATACACCGAAGACGGCGTGCAAAAAGAGGTGAGTATCTACTCTCGTGAGTGGCGTCATAGTCCATCTCAACCAGTAGCGAACTCCGTGGTGCTTAACGGTCATTGGCAAGCCGATAGCTTACCAACAACGGTTTCATTAACGCGTGTTAAAGACACAACCGTGGTTAACTTCACCACAGTAGAAGCCAATCCGATCCAAATCACACTGAATAAAATTAAATAATGTGTCGCGGGGTTGCCCCCGCGTCCTCTAGAAGGAATAGACATGAGTATTTCAAGTCGTACCGTGTTAGCTGCCGCGATTTCAATCGTATTGTCAGTTAACGTATGGGCTGATGCTGCTAAATCGACAGAGAAAGAGGCTGCGCCAGTCGTTGAACAACAAGTGAATATGATGACGCCGAAGATGCTTTCATTCGAAGAAGCGTCTGTGCCTGATTATGTGTCGATCGATGGTGAAGGTTCTATTGATGTCACTAAAAATCGTTTTTTGAACGGTTCACAATCTCTGATCTGGAAATATGAACCAAACGCACCGCTTGTTATCGATCAAAGCTTTAATTTCTACCCAATAAAAACCATTCGCAAAGAGTGGGGCCGTTGGGGTTATACCGTTCTTTCTACTTGGGTTTATAACGAAGAAGCAAATGATGGTGAGCTAGAATTCAAACTTGGCTCAAGCACAGCAAACGCGAAACTCAACTTTACAGGTTGGCGAGCAATCGGCTTTGCTGTGGAGCGTGATATGAATGGCATGCCATCTTCGGTAATGGATGGGCTGAGCATCACACCGAAAACAGACAAAGCTGGCCAACTCTACATTGACCGCGTCATGGTCAGTATTGATGATGCCCGCTACCAATGGTCAGACTACACGGTTACGACCGCGATTGACGTACCAGAAATCGATTTCAAACTGCCAAAAGAGCTACCGCAAGCAAGTGCAGAAGAAATTGCTGGCGTTACTCGTATCAAAAATGACCTGATCAATTACTACATTAAAGACAGTAAGGCGAGCGCCAAAGTACTGCGTGACATCGATGAAGAATTCGCGAATATAGGTTTAACTCAACATGCTGATGGTGTGATTAATGGTCCTCACATCATCACGAAAAAACAAAATGTGATTTACCAAGTAAAACACATGAACGATTACGACAAAGCCTTGGTTGATGGCTACTACCACCTGCGCCCGTTCTCTGAGCTGATGAGTAAAATTGGTCGTGCTTATTTATCAAGTAACGATGCTACTGTTCGCCAAGATCTAGCTAACAAGTACATTCTGATGTCTAAGCACCTGTTGGATCAAGGTTTTCAAAAAGGCTCTGGCTTAATCGCAACTCACCACTGGGGTTATGCATCGCGTGATTGGTACGCCTCAATCCTATTGATGGAAGACGTCCTAACGAAAACAAATCTAATGAAACCAGTGCATGACGCTTTGTTGTGGTACTCGCGTGAATTTAATGAGCGTGGCTTTGGTATGTTTGTCAACAATAAGTCCTTAGATATGGACTATTTGAACACACTTTTGCTTGCTCAACTTTCTATGACGCTGACTGTGCCTGATCAGAATGAGCGTATCGCGTTGATGAATAAGTTTAGTAACTTTATGTCTGCTAACGTGACGCAGGTGCCTGTGGGCTATGAAGATGGTTTCCGTCCAGATGGCACAGCGTGGCGTCATCAAGGTAACTACCCAGGTTACTCATTTGCTGCACTCTCCGCGAGTGGACATCTTGCGTACTTACTGCGCGGCACACCATTCGAGCTGTCTACCGAGGCGCGTCAAGTATTGAAGAAAGCGATGCTGGCGGCGCGTACTTACAGTAACAATAACCCAGGTCTGGGTGTGATTGGTCGTCGTCCATTCTTTAAAACCAGTGTGGATAAAGTGGCGATAGGTATGCGTTACCTGGCTTTAGCGGGCGTAGAGTCGAATCAAGTTGATAAAGAGCTAGCCAGTGCTTATCTTCGTATTGAGCAGCTTTCTGCCAAAGATGGTGCGAAGATTTTTAAAACTAAGGTTACACCAGAATCTCACCCACAAGGCTTTACGGCGTTTAACTACGCAGCCATGGGTATCCATCGTTTTGCCGATAAGATGGTGACCATGAAAGGTTGGAACAAATACGTGTGGTCATCAGAGATCTACGGTGGCGGTGGCCCTGCTAACCGTTACGGTCGATACCAATCACACGGTACGGTGCAAATTCACAAATTTGGTGAAGAATCTGACTACGGTTACGATGAAAACGGCTGGGACTGGAACCGTCCACCGGGTGGTACCACGATCCATTTGCCGTGGGAGCTGCTTGATGCACCAAACCCACACACCACGATGCTGAAAAACGACGTTAAGTTTAACGGGGCAACCAGCTTAGATGGGAAGTACGGTACGTTTGGTTTCATCCTACAAAACCCAATGCTTTACGCGCCAGTAATAGATCCGGCTTTCACAGCGAAGAAAGCGGTGTTCAGTTTCGACAACCGTCTGGTACTGACGGGTAACGATATCCGCAACAATAACAGCGAGTATCCGACAGAAACGACCCTGTTCCAACACGGTATCACTCAATTAACAGACTCTTTGAATGTCAACGGTGAGAAGATCACTCAGTTCCCATACGAAGCGACGTTAACAGAAGGTGATTGGTTGATCGATGGCATGGGTAACGGTTACTACATCGTCAAAGGTGCCGAAATCCAGGTGCGTCGCCAGGCGCAAGAATCACGCGATAACCAGAAAAAACAGCCAACTTTCGGTAACTTCCAATCGGCTTGGATTAACCACGGTGTGAAACCAGATAACGCTGAATATGAATACATCGTCATTCTTGATGCCACACCTACGAAAATGGCACAGGTTGCAGAAGCGGTGAAAGCGGGCGATGTGTACGAAGTGGTGCAAAAGAACAGCAACGTTCACATTGTTCGTGATAAAGCCACGGGTGCAACGGGTTACTCTGTATTTAGTTTTGCACGTATCACGGATAAATACGTTCGCGCCGTGAGTACATCATCTTTAGTGATGACTCAACCAGAAGGTGAAGACCAACTGAAACTAAGTGTGGCAAACCCAGACCTAAACATGGAAAAAAATACGCTCAGTGATTACGCTCCAGTAATGGTGACACTGCACGGTGCATGGGAACTCACGGGTGAACACAGCAACGTGAAAGCAGACGTGAAAGGCAGCAAAACGACCGTATTTTTTATGTGTAAAGATGGTCTGCCAATTCAGGTTACTCTGAGAAAGGCGTAAAACCTGACACAGTGTTAAATTTGAATTGAGTAGGAGGAGGCCTCACCTCACCGGCCTCCGTCCTCTCACATCACCGTATAAGTACAATATAAACGTAGGTCGCATACGGCGACTACGAATACACTTTCAGCGACTCGTACCCATTTCGCAATTAGTACAATACAGCCCCAATACCTCGAACCATGATTAACTTGGGGTGTTAATACCAACTCTGACATCCCTAGCTTACACGCATTACGCTCTGGTATCTTGTTGCTGTAGCTATGCTGTATCTGCGATTACGATATTTAAGTCGGTAGCATCTTAGGCGTCGCCCGAATTCGTCCAAACGCTGCTGCTTTGCCGTATGGCGAGTCTAAAGTAGTGTTGCTAACCTCTTAGGTATTGAATTAACTCGGCTATTATCATCTGTAACTCTCGACTTCGATTACGCTTCGTTATCTGGCGAAGCACATACGCAACCGTTTAAAGCTTGTCGATGTTTCGAAATGGTCGCATCGATGTCAAGTGTGTCGACAGTTGCACATCCTTTATTTCTTCTTCACGCATCTAAGATCTTGATTTAAGTTGGTTGTAGAGCAGATTTTCTCCATCAACTCAGTTGAGGTCACCAAGACTCACCCTCCTGTCTACGCCTACCATGCTTTCCATTCTTCGTTGCTATGAGTTGTACTGGCGGTATCACCTATCGGGACGTAGAGATGTTATTTATCTTGTTATGAATCCACATAATTGAGTGTCATAACAAGAGCTGGCAAGACAGAGCTTGCTATAGATTCACTTCTTCCTTGGCACTTCCAACATTAAAACTCTCCGTAGGATCGCGGAGCACATATGGTTGAGTTGTTATAACTATTCCCCAAAATAAATTCAGATTTAAAATGTTACAATGTCACATTTTAAATCCAGAAGGATCCTACTCTATCAATTTCTGAGAACTGTAATTCTCAGAAATTGACAAAAATTTAAACTTCTGTATGGTTATATTGAGGTGTTCTGGAATAAAAAAAGTTTGTTCGATACTCAGGATGTTTCAAGTGAACATTAAGGTTGATAAAGTATGATCGAAAACCAACTGTCTCTCCTTGGCGACTTTTCCGATGTACGGCCAGAGCACGTAGAAGCGGCAATTCGGGCCGCACAGAAAAAAGGCGTTAATGTCGCCACGAGCCCACAGTTTCAAGCTGTTTTTGACCATCTTCTCCATGAATTTGAAAAGCGAAAAGAACGCTATTCCCCAAACACGTTGCGTCGCCTCAAAAGTGCTTGGAAATGCTTTGTTGACTGGTGCGTAAGGAACCACCGCGATTCCTTACCCGCGTCACCTGCCACGGTAGAAACCTTCTTTATTGAACATGCTAACGAGTTACACCGTAACACGTTAGCAATATATCGTTGGGCGATATCTCGCTTTCACCGCGTAACTGGTTGCCCTGACCCTTGCATTGATATTCATGTTGAGGACAGGATCAAAGCAATATCTCGGAAAAAAGTGCGTTCTGGTGAAGTCATCAAGCAAGCGTCTCCCTTTACCGAACGACACTTAATGAGCTTGATTGAGCTTTGGGGTGGCAACGAAAGATTATTGATTAAACGTAACCTAGCCTTACTTGCTGCTGCTTATGAATCCATGCTAAGGGCCGCTGAATTAGCAAACATTCGCCTCTGTGATCTTCATCTGGAAGACGGAATCGCCATTCTGACCATTCCTGTCACTAAAACAAACCATTCGGGGGAGCCGGATACTTGCATACTTAGCGAGGATGTGGTGAGCCTGATTTTGGATTATACCGATGCGGCAAAGCTCGACATTGGCGCAGATGGCTACTTGTTTGTTGGCATTTCCAAGCACAACTCGTGCTTTAAGCCTAAAGTGGATGAGGCAACGGGTGAGCAAATCCATAAAGGCATTACAACTAAACTGGTCGAAAAAATATTCTATTCAGCATGGCATGATCTTGGCTTAAAACGTCATGGTATTAAACCATTCACCGGACACAGCGCACGAGTCGGTGCAACACAGGACTTGCTTAGAAAGGGCTACAGCACGTTACAAATACAGCAATCTGGCCGTTGGTCTAGTGAGGCAATGGTTTTGCGCTATGGTCGAGGTATCTTAGCGCGTGAAAGCGCAATGGCGAAAAGTCGTATTAAGAAAAGGGCTTAAATTGTCACTCATACTACATAACTGCTCCTAGAGCACCGATCAGTTTAAAAATCACACAGTGACTTCAGACCCAAAGCATGATCAAATACACAGTATTGTTATCTTATAAACTGATGGATTATGTCTAATTCTAGAAACTGGGAACCACCTACTGCTCTTTCCAAAAAAGAGCAGTTTATTTGCAAAAAGTTAAAACAGGCCGAAAAACTGTTTGTGTTCTTACGAACTAATCGTCATCTCATCATTAATGAAGAGATTAATCATAAGCTTATGTCGATGTATGCTGACCACCCAAGAGGAAAGCCTGCTGTTCCGGCCGCTCTTTTAGCTATGGCAACGATTCTCCAAGCATACGAGCAAAAATCGGATGCCGGAGCGACATTAGAAGCGATGTTTGACCAACGTTGGCAAATGGTACTGGACTGTCTAGGCAGCGAGGAATCGCCATTTTCACAAGGTACCTTATGTGATTTTCGTCATCGTTTAATTGCGAACGATATGGATGTAGTTTTACTTGAACATACCGTAAATGTCGCTCGTGAAGTGGGAGGTTTTAGTCATGTTCAGCTCAAAGTGGCACTAGACTCAGCGCCACTACAGGGCCTGACAGAAATCATCGACATCACAGAAGGTTTCAATTAATTTGTCCATGCTCGTTCCTTGGAGGTATCTGTTCACTTTTGGTCGAATGATCAGATCAGGGAACGAGCAATTAGTTCCTCTGCTAGCTCAGTTTCTTATCCAAAGTTCAGGTTAATACAGCTGTAATCCGGTGAACGCAGCTGCACATCCATCAATCTAAACAGTGAATTGATGAAGCCCTCCGTTGCTCGTAGTGACAAGCCGAAAATTTCTTTGAGCATAAGCGCAGTCTCTATAGCCGTGTCACTGAACTGAAAACCTCTTCCCCTCCTTCCATGATGTTCTTGGCATTGCCAAGCATCTTTAGCTTTCTCATCAAGCCAGAAGGTGAGGCTTCCCCTATTCACCAAGGCTTGATTGTACTCTTTCCAGTTTGTGATTTTGCGTGTCGATTTGCCCATGGTCCCGTCCCTTGAAGATACTCACGGGATCTGATCGATGAATAGGCAAAAGGTTCCCGGCATTTAGTCAACAACGCCAGTTAAACGGTCAATACAGCGGAAATTTGAAGAAAAGGGCGTATAGCGGCTCTACTTTCCAAGCCATCTATGCGTTCGCCCAGG
>NZ_JZAM01000084.1:0-1108 GCF_000960595.1 Vibrio sp. S234-5 | reverse complement strand
TATCCTTTACGACTACATGGTCAAGTGCATGCAGGAGTTAGCGAAAGCGGAACCTGATATCGATGCACTCCTGCCTTGGAACTTCAAACACTAACAATATCGCCCCGTGGGTTCATGGGGCGGATACGGAGAAATCCCAAAAGATTGAGCCCCTAAATTAACCTGAGTTGCATAACGCCGCGTTAAGGGGCGCAGGCACGCAATACAAAAGTGACCGCATTACGCCTTAACCACTAAACCCAACGCAAATTGAAAATGCCACGCGTGCCAAGTCCCTCTTTAACGCTTTGTTATATGCCTTTTAAATGACGCCATTCTTTAACTTTTGTCTTAACGTCTTGGCTAAACCCAGAACGAACATTGTTCATTAAGATATTGTCACTCCCATGTGCCGACTTTAGACCCCATAAATGACTTGATCTACACATGATGAGTAAAATATCACCCGCTTTAGCCTTTGGGATAAGGACTGTTCTAAGGTAGTTTTGCGCTATCCAGACACTTGGGAGACAATTGGCAATTTTTTCCACTTTGTCCATATTTCTAGACGCATAAGGGACCAGATTGAAAACAGACATATATTCACATGCGAGTTCAATGTCACCATCAAACAAGCTATTAGCTCTGGGACTGAACCATTCATTCCAACCAGCCAAATGGTGCGGATATTTATGAACACCTGTTAATTGCTTAAATAGTTCGTCTTTAAACTCAGAATCTTGAATTGTATTTAATGACAAATCATCGATTCCGGGGTTCGCATAACATAGTACAATTTTTGCAGTTTTTAGAGGACCAAATATTGGACCCGGAGGGAATGAAAAGTCCATATCATTCTCAACGAGGTGACTAAGTTCGATTAAGATATTTTCATCTTCTGGATGGATATATCGACCCGACTGATCATCGATTACATTGTTCCAATATTCAAAAATCATCGTAAACCTTCTCCTTTTTGGGTATCACCGTCGAATTGCATATAACGCCGCGTTAAGGGGTGAGTGCCGCACAAACCAACTTTCCGCAGACCACTTTCACCACAAAAATTACCGCATACCAAAAATGCCACGCGGCACGAATCCCTCTTTAACGCTTTGTTATGTTTAAG
>NZ_JZAM01000083.1:0-307 GCF_000960595.1 Vibrio sp. S234-5 | reverse complement strand
CTCGACCCCTGCTAAGGGGTGAGCAATGCACTACGAAAGCTACAGCACACCAACTTAATCACAAAACCCACCGCATGCTGAAAATGCCACGCGTGCCAAGTCCCTCTTGAACGCTTTGTTATGTTTAAGCTTCAAGGGCTTACGTTTTACCAAAACCAAGATTAACTCAGCTTTGGCTCACAAACAAAAGCCAAGACCAAAAAAACCGAAACGACTCATAATTTGAAAATCAAGTTTTGAACTTTGGCCGCCAATACTCAAAAACCTACAGTTCAAATTTCTGATTGAGCCAGCCGCACCAACCTCG
>NZ_JZAM01000082.1:0-2527 GCF_000960595.1 Vibrio sp. S234-5 | reverse complement strand
TTTAAGCTAACAAACTGCTTAAGCGGGATTCGCAATGCGTGGCATTTTCAGCATGCGGCGGGTTTTGTGATTAAAGTGGTGTGCGGTAGCTTTGGTAGAGCATTGCTCACCCCTTAGCAGGGCGTTATGCTTAATCACGTAAAATCAGTGGTTTATGGTTTTTCTTTGTTCCCTAGGCTTGTTTGTTTCGAGTTTTTCGGCAAGTCAGCTCCAGTGGACGCTATTTTCCGGACACTTATTCTTTGGCGCTAAAAACTCTGAGAATTGCCTCAATCAATTCTCGGGCAAGCGCGAGGTTAGGGCGGTTGGCTCAATCAGCAATTTGATCTTAGGTTTTTCGTTTTGACTGGCAAAGTTCAAAGTCTGGTTTTCAAAATTATGAGTCATTTCAGTTTTTTGATTTTTGGCTTTTGTTTGTGAGTCAAAGCCGAGTTAATCTTGATTCTGTTAAAACGTAAGTTATTGAAGCTTAAGCATAACAAACGGTTCAAGAGGGACAGCCAACGCGTGGCATTTTTATTATGCGTTGGTTTTTTGTGGTTACGGTGTTATGCGGAAGCTTTGTAATGGCGTTGGCTGCCCCTTAACCGGGCGTTATGTTTTAAGGATAAAAATGAAACAATCAGTTTTTATGAGTTTAGTATTTTTGACTGGGTGTGCCGCTAGTCAGGCAGCACCAATAGAAGTTCTCAGTTATGAAGTTGATGATAACGATTACACATGGATAGCTATTAGTGAAAAGAATCTAACAAGTTCAAATGTTGAAATTGATAGTATTTTCGTGGAAAAAATTAATGAGCTTTGCCCACATGGTTATTTAGTTTCGGAACCAACAGAAGATAAAGGCCATGACGCTACATCGCTAAGAAGGCGTATGGAGCACTATATAAGAGTGAACAATGTCAAAATTGCTCATTCTTACTCTAAAAGTGTAAGTTGTACGCTTTGATTACAAACATAACAAAGCGTTCAAGTGGGATTCGTGCCGCGTGGCATTTTTGGTATGCGGTGATTTTGGTGGTGAAAGTGGTTTGCGGAGAGCAGGTTTAGGCGGCACTCACCCCTTAACGCGGCGTTATGTGTCCTAAGTGAAAATAAGACGGAACTATGTTCATAGAATCATTAAAAATCAGGCTTCGCTCACTTGAAGTTGAGGATGCTGAATACTTTTATCAGTGGTCTGGTGATAGGGAAGTGACACAATTCAGCCTGTCAGCTTATGCCTATCCGCAATCTCGTTCAGATATTGCTAAGTGGCTGTCGGACATTAACTCAAGTTCAAAGACGATTTCTTTTGGTATCGAGTGTAGAGAAAGCCAAAAACTGATTGGTTATGCTGGTATTTCAGGGATTAGCTCACTTAACCGAAGTGGTGAGTATTTTATCCTCATTGGTGATAAAGCACTTTGGGGCAAGGGGCTAGGAACAGAAGTCACGCGTTTAGTCACTAATTATGGATTCCGAGAGCTTGGCTTACATCGAATAGAATTGACCGCATATTGTGACAACGTAGCGGCAATCAAAGCGTATGAAAATGCTGGCTATCAGCACGAAGGTATCAAAAGAGAATCGGGTTATCGCAATGGCCGATTCATGGACAAAGTCCAAATGTCCGTTTTATCGCGAGAGTGGCCGGCCACATAACAAACGCCTCAAGAGGGACTGTCAACGCGTGGCGTTTCCAGTCCCATTGAGCCGCGGTGGTTTCGGTTGTTGTGTTTAAGTTTAGTGGTAATGCGTTGTCAGCCCCTTAGGCGGGCGTTAGCATGTGGGTGCAAAATGAATAAAATTCTCATTGTTGGCAATTCTGGTTCAGGTAAGAGTTGGTTGTCAGCGCAGTTGTCTCGAAAGCTCCAATTACATGAAGTTAACCTAGACTCAATTGTATGGGAGCCTGGTGGCTATAATCGGAAACGATCTCCCGAAGCAATCGAAAATGAAATTGTTTGCTTACGTTCTCAGCATAGTTGGGTAGTTGAAGGTGTATTTGGTGCCCTAGCTGAACAGCTAATTCCTTTCGCTGATACGCTGCTGTTCTTGGATTTGGAGTGGTCAGTGTGTGAGAACTCTCTTAAAGCTCGTGGTTCTGAGAGCTCTAATCAGCTTGATGTTAAACAGGCGGAGAAAAATTTTAGTGAGTTATTGAAATGGGCTTCTGAATACTCGATTCGAGAGTCCAAAAGCTCGCTGCAGTTTCATCAACAATTGTTCAGTGATTTTCACGGCAATAAAGTAAGATTCACTACACGTTCACAAATCAACGCATTTTTGGCTGAAACGACATTCTAACAAACGCCTCAAGAGGGACTGTCAACGCGTAGCGTTTCCAGTCCCATTGAGCCGCGGTGGTTACGGTTGTTGTGATTGAGTTTAGTGGTAATGCGTTGCCAGCCCCTTAGGCGGGCGTTATGTTTAATCACGTCAAATCAGTTGGTTGTATCTTTTCTTTGCTCCCTCGGCTTGTTGGTTTTGTGCTTGTCGGCAAGTTGGTTTCGTTTGGCGCTGTTTTCCGGACACTTGTTCTTTG
>NZ_JZAM01000081.1:0-7092 GCF_000960595.1 Vibrio sp. S234-5 | reverse complement strand
TGTTCGAACAGGGTTCGCCATTCTTGGTTAGTGCGTCGTTTGGCCATTTCAAATCTCCTTTGGGTTGGAGGTTTGATCTTATTATTCGGGCTAGACGATTAGAATGCGGGGTTTATGATGCGCTTACATAACAAAAATCCTATCACATTTCCGCAGTAGTCTTTATTAACGAAATCATAGTAAAGAATTCGGCGTACACTAGCACATAACGCCCTGTTAAGGTGTGAGCAACGCAATACCGAAGCCCCCTGCATACCTCCTTAAACACTAAACGCAACGCATAGCAAAAATGCCACGCGTTGCGAATCACTCTTAAACAGTTTGTTAGTATAATGAGAACAATGACATACTCAACTAGTTGATTACAGATAAAACTACGTGTAATCTCGAGTAATTTCTCGACTCTCACAACTCCGTATATTCAAACAATCAAGGAATACATACACTAATGGACTTCGTAACAAGAAACTTAGAATCATTGGAAAATGCAAAATCCAAGTTTATTTTTTTAATCTCTGAGATTGAAAAAATAGATGAGAATGATAAAGATCTTCCTCGTTATAAATCAGTTTTAGCCGATTTATCAGAGATAATCGATAACTCGGAAAGTTGGGATAAAACACTTTCCCGTTTACCTGAAAAAGCAAAAAACCAAGTCTTGAACAATTTAGATACATATAATAATGACCCACAAGGCTATACTGGAGTGTTAGCTCTTTCATCATTTGTTTTTATGCTTCATACAGCTCGAGATTTGCAAAACCCTGAAAAAATCAAAGCTATATTGAAAGAGGTTGGCGTACTTTAATCCAATGGAAGAGGCTCAGTTCCACGAGCCTTATTTCAATAACAATACAACCTTACCTGCTGCAAGCGCTTATACTAACGCCCGGCTAAGGGGTTGACAACGCATAGCCGAACTCAAAAAACACACTGTAAACACTGAACTTCAATTTTGCACTAAAGTCGCCAAGCGTTGGCAATCCCTCTTGAGCCGTTTGTTATAAGCGTGCTTCGTTTTACCATGTTTTATCTAAGTCTTGTGCGTATAAAGAAATAGCTCGCTGGTACTCTTTAATTGCATCACTATTCTTGGTCGATACTAGAAGTCCAAGTAGCAATGATATCGCTTCTTTATAGCGTCCCAAGTTGTAGAGGCACATGACATAGAAAGGCTGAACTTCAATAGAACCAGGGTAGTCACTGAGAGTTTGCTCGAAATAGCTTAACGCCTCTGAATACATGCCAAGGGTTCGATAAGTGCTCGCTAGCCCAAACAAAGCATCAAACCTTTCTACCGACGAAAGTAGACCCGAAAGAGACAACAGATAATGAGCAACCGCTTCTTGCTCTTTACCCTCATTGTCGTACGACCAAGCAATTTGCAAGTGAGCCTTAGCAGAATAAGCCTCATCATTTAATAACGTTTTTAGTAAAGCTCTCGACTCTTGATACTTAGCCTTTTTCCGCAATTCAATCGCTTGTTTGATGAGACTTTCCATAATTTTCCTCGAAGCTTATAACGCCCGGCTAAGGGGTTGACAACGCACCACCGAACTTAAAAAACACACCGTAAACCCTGAACTTCAATTTTGCACTAAAGTCGCCAAGCGTTGACAATCCCTCTTGAGCCGTTTGTTAGGCTATTAATCCACCAATTCAATACCTAAGCTTTCTAATAAGCTCAACGCTTCATATCGTGAAAACTTAGCCTTTTTAACGTTATTTTCTAGTACGTTAATGGAGTATGCTATTGATTCACTGAAATCAACCCCTTGCAAATTTGTTCTCATAAATAAACTGTGGCTAAGATCACTATAAATCATTATTGAACCTGCAAAGTTACCTTCACGGAAATCAACATCATGCAACTTACATTCATCCAAAACCAATTCATTTAAGGTCAGGCCAAAGAAAGACGAGTCATTTAAAATACAACGCTTAAAACTTAGCTCAAAGTCTGAGTGATAAACTGGCCATGTCGCTTTCGTCCAATCAACGCCAACTAACTTACTGTCTTGAAATTTAAGCTCAAAGAGCTTTGAGTTTGTAAAATCCACCAAACTCAAATTGCAGCGTTCAAATGTTCAGTTTGTAAACTTACATTTCTGGAATTTAACCGCTGAAAAATCGCAGTCGGAGAATTGGCAATCTTCAAACTCGACGTCGCTATATTTCTCATCAGGTGAGGAAAGCTTCTCAAAAGAAACGTCGAAATATTGCTCATTATTTTTTAAATCTATCATCGTATCCTCTGAATAGCCTAACGCCCGGCTAAGGGGTTGACAACGCACCGCAGAACTTAAAAAACACACTGTAAACTCTGAATTTCAATTTTGCACTAAAGTCACCACGCGTTGACAATCCCTCTTGAGCCGTTTGTTAGCTGCTACACTTTAGCCGGAGATTGACTAACCAATAGCCTAATTTAAAACACATTATTGCTTTCAAACGACAAAGTAAAACGGACAACTGAGAAACTAAAACCTAATCCACGAAACGCACTTGGCAAAGAAGAAATAACAGGAAAACTTGACGAGCTTCTAGAGCTTAAATTTACAAAGAATTATGTCGAAGAAACCAACAACCAAGTGCGCGAAATCCATTTAAGCGCAAAAGAGCTTCAAAACCAAAGAAGCCACACCAAAGAAATAAACAAACACACCACTTCCCGTCAGAAGACTTCGGTTAGTTCAACCGCTTCACAAACAGTGCCACTGGCGAGATACGCGGAAAAATGATGACTTTCAGGTGTAAAGCTAGAACCTCAGACTAAGAAAAATAAACACGTAATTTCATGATTTTTATTAACCTCAGCTAACGCCCAATTAAGTAGTCCGAAACGCGACTACCAACTTCCTGCACAACACCGTAATCACCAAACTCAACGCAAAACAAAAATGCCACGCGTTGAGGGTCTGCTTGAATTGTTTGTTATGTTTTTCTGTTCGTCGATTTTTCAATGAGCTCATTCAAAAATTGCTTATTATTTTTAGCATGTAACATTAGGTCTGTAAAATGGTTACCTGTTATTTCAGGCACACTAAACACCCTTTTCGGATCAATCCACTTTCCCCAGTGTATTGGTACTTGAATTTGAAGCATTGCGCTTTGAACCTCTGACCAAGACTTATATAAATGTGCTGATGTTCCACTAAAATCTGGATGAACCGAGCATATATTGATAAGGTTATTTAAGCTTATTAGTTCTTCAATATAGCGTATCTGACTAAATTCCCACCAATAAATTTCAATATTACCATCAAAATATTTTAGGGTATCAATATCTCCATTGTATACTATTGCTGATTCGCCAAAATCAGGTAAGCAAAATTTACACCCATACATTAGTTCTAATACACCATTAATTCTAAGTAACTGGACTCTAGACCATACAATATTTTCTTTAGAAATAACATCCCTATTACATTTGGGATTTTGACACTTAAGGGGAAAGTAATCCCAATCAGTTTTATTAACATGATGATGGAGCTTATGAGGTTCAGGAAAGTACTTTTGTAACGTATATCCTGTCATATTTGGAATGATGTCTAGAATATCACTTTGATAAAACTTTATACATTCAATCGGCATCTTCTTTCTATTACTTAATTGCTCAAACTGTGACTCCAAATTGCTTGTGGCATGGGTTGAATAAAAAGCAATGAAACCATCACACTCGTGCCTCAAGACTCGGTCTGATATGTTTTTTTCGATATCTGGACCGATGGCTTTACCCGAATTCGCATAATGCTTACAACTAACCAAATAAGTAATTCCAGATTTTCTTACGATCAAGTCTTTACCTTGATCGTTTCCCTCAGATGGTCTTCCAATTATTTCATACCCTATATACCAGAGCACATCTTCTGCAAAGAACTCCCACTGGGTAGAGTCAAGAGACTTTAGTTCTTCAATATACATACGACTTCCTTTCATGATCTGGTTTAGTAAAGTATCTACTAAACGTGGGGTACTCTGAAACATAACGCCCGGCTAAGGGGTTAGACAACGCATAGCCGAACTCAAAAAAACACTGTAAACACTGAACTTCAATTTTGCACCAAAGCCGCCAAGCGTTGGCAATCCCTCTTGAGCCGTTTGTTAGTTGCCCTTGCCCAACTCCAGTGCTAACATTTGTACACACGCAAACTTAGGAACTACTTATGGACACTAGAATTCAATTTCGTGTTGATGACGAAATTAAACGTTTAGCCCAACAAATGGCTGAGAGCCAAGGTCGCACACTCAGCGATGCTTGCCGTGAACTTACTGAACAAATGGCTGAGCAACAAAGAAAAACATTATCTCATGACGCTTGGTTAACTGAACAAATAAACCTAGCATTTGAGAAGTTTGACTCAGGAAAATCTTCATTTGTTGAACATAATTCAGCTAAAGCACGAATGACTGAACGAAAGGCCAAAATTCGTAATCGAGGCCAGCAATGATTTTATGGGAAGAAGAATCGCTAAATGATCGAGAGAAGATCTTTGAGTTTCTTTATGACTTTAACCCTGATGCGGCTGAAAAAACTGATGACATTATTGAGGCTAAAGTAGAAAACTTACTCGAACAACCATTGATGGGTGTTCAACGAGATGGAATTCGAGGACGATTACTCATTATTCCCGAAATCTCAATGATCGTTTCGTACTGGGTAGAAGGTTCAATTATTCGCATAATGCGAGTTCTACACCAGAAGCAGAAATTCCCTACCGATTGATTGTAGTCGGTGGGCAACTAACGCCCGGTTAAGGGGCAGACAACGCCACTATCAAGCTTCCGCATAACACCGTAACCACAAAAACCAACGCATAATAAAAATGCCACGCGTTGGCTGTCCCTCTTGAAGCGTTTGTTAGGTGCTAATTGCCCACTCTAACTAGTTCAATCGTGCAGGTTGAACTGCTTGAACCAAAGCTTGTATATCGACATTGTTTAAACCACCTTTTTTTGCCTTATTGTTCAAATAAGTGCCAAACTTCTCGGTGACATAAATGTCGTCCATCCAAAGACGGAACTCACCTAAAGCCTCAACAGGATAAATCCATGCCATTGGATCTTTTTGGGGGAAATCTTCCGGAAATACGTGAAGGTGTTTTCGACGAAGACCGTATTTTTCATCAAAGCTATTGCCACACCAATGTTTGCCCCAAGCCATACCAACGCTTATATCTGGCATCGTATTACTGTCAAAAGGCATACCACCTCTAATACCGGAGATTACTAAATTAGCAATCTCAGAAAAAACACTGAAGTAACCTGACGGTAACTCGTTAAGTGTTATACGCTCGTGAAAAGTTTTCCAATATTGTGGCAGCGAGTCTTCAGGATTGTAGCCTGTGCGTTCATAAATGAATGTACGAAGAGTTAGTCTGGCAAGGCTACGATAATTACGTGTGGCCTGTTCCTGTGGTGTTTGAGACTCGAACGCATAGTATTCAAGTATTGCCATGCAATTAACATCGTTGATTGCATGGTAAGTTTTCCCATCGACGGTAATTGGAACATATAAACTATTTGGGTCACCACCTTGCTCCAGAATCAACCGCTCAATAGCCTGACCACGAGGCTTAAAGCGCAAATCTGCTTCCCAATCTTTTACAAGAGTGATTATTACACTTGGTGCAACACCACATAAGGCAGCCAAACCACGAGCACCAAGATACGGAGTGCCGTTGTTCATTACCCCCATTTCAATTCCGTCAGGAGCAGTATGTTTTACTGAAGATAGTTGAAGGTTGTATTGTTCCATTTAGATTCCTTTCGATTAGATACCCATTTTTTATATGTGGTCTCATATGCAAGAAAACAAGTATGAAGTACGATATTTCTAGCACCTAACGCCCGCTTAAGGGGCAGACAACGCTACTACCGAGCTTCCGCATAACACCATTATCACAAAAACCAACGCATGATAAAAATGCCACGCGTTGGCTGTCCTTCTTGAAGCGTTTGTTAGCCGATTTTCAGGTCTAGCTTGAAATTACGAATAATCTTTTCATCCAAACAGCTTCGTAAAAACTTATTCATTTGTGTCATGTCATTAGAATAGTAAAAATCGAGCATGAGCGTATTAAACTCTTGCTGACGCTTGGCTTGCACATTAATGATAGGAAAACCATTAGCCAACAAAATACCGTTCATCATGAACCGACCGGTACGTTTGTTAACATCCCAAAAAAATTGAGCGCGTGCCATTTGTAAAAATGCAGTAATTGCTTGATCGTAAACATCAGATTCACTATTAACCTGACTCTCAACTTCAAGCCATTTATCGTCCAACTCATCTGGAGCGGGGGGCTCATACTCTGAACCCGTAATGGAAACGTAACCAGAGCGAAACTTACCCCACTCTAACGCTTCTTCTTTGCCAGCTATATTGTGAATTTTCAAAGCGGTTTCTTTATTAAATTGAAACTCACCTTGATCAACTAAGCCAAAAATAAGTTCCCATGCTCGAGCTTGGTTCATTGCCATATTTTGATCACTAATTCGATGGCCACCTACGGTGATCCCATCAAGAATCGTTTGCACCTCAGGCAAAGTCATTGCTACACCCTCGAGGTTAACAGCGTCATAAACCAAAGCTGGAACATCTCTTTTGGCAAGTTGTTTAGCCAACGGTATATTTGGTTTCATATTCCACATGTTATCTGTCAATGCTGTCATGGTGGTCTTCTTCAATGTAAGTAAAACTTGGCTAAGTATACACTTACTGATGAGTAAGGTGGTAGAAGTCGGCTAACGCCCGGCTAAGGGGTTGACAACGCATAACCGAACTCAAAAAACACACTGTAAACACTGAGCTTCAATTTTGCACTAAAGTCGCCACGCGTTGGCAATCCCTCTTGAGCCGTTTGTTAGGCCAACCAATTGACACCTTCACTTTCAAAACTAAAGAACAGAAGTGGACCCCAATGGTTGGACGCATAAGCTCATTTCTTAAGTGGTTGACCCAGCTCATGCTGCGTATCTTTGCCTACCGAAGTAGGCCTCATCAGGAGTGAGGTTATTGAGTCCTTGATGGTTACGCTCTTCATTATAAAACACCATGTAGTTGCCGATTTCAAGCTCGGCTTCACGGGG
>NZ_JZAM01000080.1:0-1456 GCF_000960595.1 Vibrio sp. S234-5 | reverse complement strand
GTTCGAACAGGGTTCGCCATTCTTGGTTAGTGCGTCGTTTGGCCATTTCAAATCTCCTTTGGGTTGGAGGTTTGATCTTATTATTCGGGCTAGACGATTAGAATGCGGGGTTTATGATGCGCTTACTTAGGTTGGGTGGTAGCGTTGCTCACCCCTTAATTGGGCGTTAAGCGTATTATGGAGGCTTCATTGAGCGTTAAAAAAGACAATCACTTTTTGCCTCAGATGTATCTGAAAAATTGGTGCAATGAGCAGGATAAGGTATTTCAATATAGGAAAGTAGTTCAACACGAAAATGTGCCTATCTGGAAAGACTATCATCCATCAGCTATCGGTTACTCTCAGTATTTGTATGTTAATACGCAAAATGGCAACCCAGATGATGTCTTGGAAAATTGGTTTGACTCCAATTATGAATTTCCCGCCAAAAATTTGATTGATAGAGTAATTCGTAATGAGAAGCTCTCGAGGAATGATTATAAGTTATTAGCTAATTTTGTTGCACTCCAGGATTTACGTACACCAAAGCGTTACTTTGAGCATTTAGAGCGCTCTGATGAAAAGGCACTGAGTGACATTGTCGAAGATGTGGTTAATGATGTTAAATCAAAAATTCCGCCGGACTTTAAACCTGATGGAAAGGCTCGTTACCATGATGGCTTACCAATAAAGGTGGAGATTGAAGAGGATGGTAATGACGCTTTTATTGTAAAAGTAACATGGTTGGCGGGCAGAGCTTCTTGGTTATGGTCTATAAAACATGTCCTTACTACTGTAGCTGAGCAACTACACCAAAACTCATGGACGATACTTCATCCAGCCAATGGTATGAGCTGGCTTACATCAGACAATCCAGTGGTTCGGCTAAATTATGAAAATGATAAAAGCTATGATTTTAATGGTGGTTGGGCAAACCCAAACAGTGAAGTATTTTTGCCATTGGGACCAAGGCATTTGTTGTATACGCAGGTTGGTGTTTCACCGCCCATCTTACGTGGGACTAAACTGACCGCAGACCAAACTCGGAATATTAACCGAATGATTGCTGAGAACTGCCATAACTTCGTTGTATCTCATGAAAAAAGAGGTGACGTTGAGTTGCTGATACCTAGGGTTGTAGATAAAGAAAAAGTTGAGACCGAAAAGGAACATTGGAAAAACTGGCATTTAAATCACCGAGATGCAGAGTTAGTATTTTACGGGGATAAATACGCTTAACAAACTGTTTAAGAGTGATTCGCAACGCGTGGAATTTTTACTATGCGTTGATTTTAGTGATTAAGGTGGTGTGCGGCTGCATCGGTATTGCGTTGCTCACACCTTAACAGAGCGTTATGTTTAATCACCAAAAATCAGTGGATTATGATTTTTCTTTGTTCCCTCGGCTGATTGGTTTTGTGTTTGTCGGCAAGTTAATTTCAGTGGGCGCGGTTTTCCGGACAATTATTCTTTGGCG
>NZ_JZAM01000008.1:0-254 GCF_000960595.1 Vibrio sp. S234-5 | reverse complement strand
GTTTGGCCTTTCGTTTTCACATCAATTGGAACTGGATTGGCTGGCATAGTTATCTCCTTAAAAATCTAGGCGACAACTATGCTGACACAGGGGGGAAATGACTGATCGGAATGCTCCGAAATACGCAATGAGATTTACTGTGGCTCAAAAAGTGGCTTCATGACGGTTGTGATTGATATGAAGACAAGTGCCGTCATTTATACAGAGAAAGGAAAGAAGGCCGAAAGCCTTGACGGTTTTTGGAAACGGAAGCT
>NZ_JZAM01000079.1:0-633 GCF_000960595.1 Vibrio sp. S234-5 | reverse complement strand
GGCCACTTGTACTTGGCTTTTTCAAGGCGCTTATACCAAAGAGCAAAGCCTGTTTTATCCCAGTACAACACTTTGATTTTGTCGCGCTGTTTGTTGGTGAACAGGAACAGTGCGCCGCTGCCCAAGGGCAAGTCGGTGTCATTTTCGATAATCGCAGCGAGGCCGTTGATGGACTTTCTAAAATCGACGCTTTCACGATACAAGTAAATCTTTGGAGCGCTGAGCATGCGTTTCATGATAACGCACCGATAAGCTCTGCGAGATAGGTCGCTGGTGTGCCTTGTGGGATGCTCAGTTCAACATTGTTTACAAGTAGTGTCATGTTGGCAACGACAACGTGAGTGGCTTGATACTTTGTCGTCTTTTCAACGACTTCTGCTTTAACAAAGCCAACCGTGTTCGGTTTTTCGATGTGCTTTAACTGTTGGCGCTTAGCGTAAAAAGTGGAAAGGCTCAGTCCGTTACGTTCACAGAATAATCGTTGTGATAGCTGGCTGGATTCATAGTGTTCGAACAGGGTTCGCCATTCTTGGTTAGTGCGTCGTTTGGCCATTTCAAATCTCCTTTGGGTTGGAGGTTTGATCTTATTATTCGGGCTAGACGATTAGAATGCGGGGTTTATGATGCGCTTAC
>NZ_JZAM01000078.1:0-1002 GCF_000960595.1 Vibrio sp. S234-5 | reverse complement strand
CCGGATTGGAGTCTGCAACTCGACTCCATGAAGTCGGAATCGCTAGTAATCGTGGATCAGAATGCCACGGTGAATACGTTCCCGGGCCTTGTACACACCGCCCGTCACACCATGGGAGTGGGCTGCACCAGAAGTAGATAGCTTAACCTTTCGGGGAGGGCGTTTACCACGGTGTGGTTCATGACTGGGGTGAAGTCGTAACAAGGTAGCGCTAGGGGAACCTGGCGCTGGATCACCTCCTTATACGATACGGATAGTTTGCTTCTGCTTTTTAAAGCGGAAACAAATAAGTCGCGATGAGTGTCCACACAGATTGATATGGTTTAGACAGTTTAGAGTATCTTAGTGTCCCGTTCGTCTAGAGGCCTAGGACACCGCCCTTTCACGGCGGTAACAGGGGTTCGACTCCCCTACGGGATACCACGGGTCGTTAGCTCAGTCGGTAGAGCAGTTGACTTTTAATCAATTGGTCGCAGGTTCGAATCCTGCACGACCCACCATTTCCTTCCACAGGGAATTCTGTTTTGATTCTGCTTTTTCAAAAGCGGAGACAAAAAAACTGTGGGCGATTAGCTCAGTTGGGAGAGCACCTGCCTTACAAGCAGGGGGTCACTGGTTCGAACCCGGTATCGCCCACCACTCTTTAAATATTTTTGTGTCACTAAATGAAGCCTCCTCTTAATGTGGATGGTTTTTTCGACGCTGAAAGTCTTTAAAAAGTGGATTTCTCATCGGGAAATAACACTGCTCTTTAACAATTTGGAAAGCTGACAAAACAATTTATCTTTATTGATAGATTGTTTGTAAAGTTCTCAATGTTTGTCTTTAAGACAAACACCAACAAACACATTCAAGTGTTCTTGGGAATGTCACTGTTTAGTGACGATTCAAAATTGAGTCCGGCAAATCAATGCTATCTCGCTCATTCAAATAATGAGATAGCGAACCTTGGTTGTTTAACAAAGACCCTTTCGGGTTGTATGGTTAAGTGACTAAGCGTAC
>NZ_JZAM01000077.1:0-966 GCF_000960595.1 Vibrio sp. S234-5 | reverse complement strand
GAGGGTGTGAACAACCGAATAAAGACGCTGAACAAAGTCGCCTATGGGTATCGTGATTGGGAATTTTTTGAGTTAAAAATCAAAGCCAGTCATGAGGCGAAGTATCGATTTTCCGGATGAACCGCTAAAACTCAATATCGGTACAATCAAATTTATGAGTTAATTCAGTTTTTTAGCTTCTGATTTTGGTTTTCACTGTTAAGTCGAGTTAAGCTCTTGGTATCGTAAAACTTAACCGTTCGAGTCTTAAACATAACAAGGCGTTTAAGAGGGATTCATGCCGCGTGGCATTTTTGGTATGCGGTTGGTTTTGGTGGTGAAAGTGGTCTGCGGAAAGCTGGTTTATGCGGCATTCACCCCTTAACGCGGCGTTATGCTTAATCAAGTAAAATCAGTGGTTTATGGTTTTTCTCTGTTCCCTCAGCTTTTCAGTTTTGTGTTTGTCGGCAAGTTGGCTTTTTTGATCGCTGTTTTTCGGACACTTATTCTTTGGCGCTAGAAAATCAGAGAGTTGCCTCATTCAATTTTCGGGCAAGCGCGAGGTTAGGGCGGTTGGCTCAATCAGAAATTTGATCTTAGGTTTTTTCGTTTTAGCTGCCAAAGTTCAAGGTCTGATTTTCAAAATCATGAGTCATTTCAGTTTTTTGGTTTTTGGCTTTTGTTCGTGAATCAAAGCTGAGTTAATCTTGTTTCTAGTAAAACGTAACCCATTGAAGCTTAAGCATAACAAGGCGTTTAAGCGGGATTCATGCCGCGTGGCATTTTTGGTTTGCAGTGAGTTTTGGTGGTGAAGGTGGTCTGCGGAAAGTTGGTTTATGCGGCATTCACCCCTTAACGCAGCGTTATGTTTTAAGGATAAAAATGAAACATTCAGTTTTTATGAGTTTAGTATTTTTGACTGGGTGTGCTGCTAGTCAGGCAGCACCAATAGAAGTTCTCAGTTATGAAGTTGATGATAACGATTAC
>NZ_JZAM01000076.1:0-2219 GCF_000960595.1 Vibrio sp. S234-5 | reverse complement strand
CGCTAAAGAACAAGTGTCCGGAAAACAGCGCCCAATGGAGCCAACTTGCCGACAAACACAAAACTGAAAAGCCAAAGGAACAAAGAAGAACCATAACTCACTGATTTTGCGTGATTAAGCATAACGCCGCGTTAAGGGGTGAGTGCCGCATAAACCAACTTTCCGCAGACCACTTTCACCACCAAAATTCACTGCATACAAAAAATGCCACGCGGCATGAATCCCTCTTGAACGCTTTGTTATGCTTAAGCTTCAATAACTTACGCTTTACCAGAACCAAGATTAACTCGACTTTAACTCACAAACATAAGCCGAAAACCAAAAAACTGAAATGACTCATAATTTTGAAAATCAGACTTTGAATTTTGGTTGCCAAAACTCAAAAACCTAAGATCAAATTTCTGATTGAGCCAACCGCCTTAACCTCGCGCTTGCCCGAAAATTGATTGAGGCAACGCTCTGAACTTCCAGCGCCAAAGAACAATTGTCCGGAAAACAGCGCCCACTGAAGCAAACTTGCCGATAAACTCAAAACCAACCAGCCGAGGGAACAAAGAGAAAACATAAACCACTGATTTATCGTGATTAAGCATAACGCCCTGCTAAGGGGTGAGCAATGCACTACGAAAGCGACCGCACACCGCCTTAATCACAAAACTCACCGCATGCTGAAAATGCCACGCATTGCGAATCCCGCTTAAGCAGTTTGTTAGGCTTATTATTCGCCGTTTATCTGCTTCGCAAAATTAGCGTGGAACCTGATTAGCTCGACACCATCTATTGCTTTTATACATGCATTATTTCCCTCTGCAGTGCAGAAAGGTGGATACGCAAATAATAGCTGACCAACCTTTAAATCCAAGTCGTTTGGAATGCTCAACCTTTCAATTGGATCCTCGTCAACCCAAGCCAAAAACTGTTCCCAACTACAACCAAATTCATCAATATCACCAGTTTCGGCATTCAATTTAACTACCAAGTTATCTCGAATAAAAAATTGGTCACCAAAGCAATCCTGAGCAATAGGAAAATCACTTGCTTTAACTTCTCGATATAAGTTGTGGAAAGCCAACTCACCATCTAAGAAAGTATTAACATTTAACAATCTCTCTTGTGCATGATTAGAGCGGATTTGTAGACCGCCTGAATATAATATTTTCATAGTTTCTCGCTCTATAAGCCTAACGCCCGGTTAAGGGGCTGACAACGCTAAACACTGAACCTAAAATAACAACCGTAATCACAAATGCTGATTTGAACAAAAACCGCCACGCGTTGGCAGTCCCTCTTGAACCGTTTGTTATAAGCAAAATAATACCTTGATTTAAATTAGCTTTAATTGTTCGGCACTTGATAAAACCCATGCGCTTTCGTAATGCTCAAAACCGATTTTTGGATAGTAAGCTTGCGCTTGAGGCGCTGATAATAAAATAACTTTACAGTTTGGGTTCAATTCTTCTTTGGTTACTAATATTAGATATTTACCAATACCACTCGATTGAACGCTTTCATCGACAGCTAGATCCGATAGGTAGCAGCAGTAATGAAAATCTGTCACTGAACGAGCAACACCGACAAGCCGCTCACCAATCCAAGCTGAGACAAGCAAATCCGCATTGTCCAACATCCCACTGATACATTCGTAATTATCGGTTGGACGTCTAGCTCCAAGCGTTGTCTGATTGAGCAGATCCACAAACTGCTCTGGCGTAATTGAGCGATTTACAAAATATTCCACTTCCATTTTTTACTTTCCTTTAGAGCCCAAAGTTCAACTTGCTTATAACGCCCGGTTAAGGGGCAGCCAACGCCATTACCAAGCTTCCGCATAACACCGTAACCACAAAAACTAACGCATGGTAAAAATGCCGCGCGTTGGCTGTCCCTCTTGAACCGTTTGTTATGCTTAAGCTTCAATGACTTACGTTGTACCAAAACCAAGATTAACTCAGCTTTGATTCACAAACAAAACCCAAAAACCAACAAACTGAAATGACTCATGATTTTGAAAATCAGACTTTGAACTTTGACCGCTAATTCTAAACAACCCTAAGATCAGATTGCTTATTGAGCCAACCGCCTCAACCTCACGCTTGCCCGAAAATTGATTGAGGCAATTCGCTGAATTTCCAGCGCCAAAGAATAATTGTCCAGAAAACCGCGCCCACTGAAGCCAACTTGCCGAGAAACACCAAACTAAAAAGCCAAGGGAACAAAGA
>NZ_JZAM01000075.1:0-921 GCF_000960595.1 Vibrio sp. S234-5 | reverse complement strand
TAGGCAGGGTGTGTAAGCGCTGTGAGGCGTTGAGCTAACCTGTACTAATTGCCCGTGAGGCTTAACCATACAACACCCAAAGGGTTTTGGTGGACTCGATACAAGAACGAATTGAATGTGTTGAAAAGAACTTAAACAGCTTTCCAGATTATTCTCTAGAAATAGAGAGAAAGAATTTGCTTGGCGACCATAGCGTTTTGGACCCACCTGATTCCATCCCGAACTCAGAAGTGAAACGAAACAGCGTCGATGGTAGTGTGGGGTCTCCCCATGTGAGAGTAGAACATCGCCAGGCTTTAACTTGTTGTCTTTAGATTTTTAAGAAAAATCTGAAGACAAAAAAAGTAGACGAAACGTCTAACCAGACAGCGGAGCGGTAGTTCAGTCGGTTAGAATACCGGCCTGTCACGCCGGGGGTCGCGGGTTCGAGTCCCGTCCGCTCCGCCATTTATAAAGAGACCTTGCAAGATTGAAAGGTTTTGTCAAATCTGCAGGGGTGTAGCTCCAATTGGCAGAGCAGCGGATTCCAAATCCGCGTGTTGGGAGTTCGAATCTCTCCACCCCTGCCATCATTGAAAGCCTCAGTCGAAAGACTGAGGCTTTTTTATATTCCTCGCTTTACTCTATTTTCTCGAACTCCAGCATTTCTTGCTAAGGGAACTCTATTGGTGTTGCTGGTTCTTCTTGCGGAATAAAAAGAAACCCATCCATGCTATTCCAAGGAATGTGTGGAGTAAGCGTTCCCCACGCATAACGTAATACCAATATAAGTAAAAATGTGATCTAATTGAGGCCATTCAACGATAAAACTTATTCGCTATGGACAGTCTCAATAATATCGACTTTAAAAAGCTCGCAAGCCAGCAGAAATCTATTCAGATGAAAATGAGATTGCTGGCCCTCGCTCATTTCAAAGAGGGA
>NZ_JZAM01000074.1:0-621 GCF_000960595.1 Vibrio sp. S234-5 | reverse complement strand
TCGAACACATTTGGGTATGGCTGCTGACGAACCACCGCGTTGGCTATGCGTGAAAGCGTATCAAGTGACGATATTTTTCGCTTTTTACACGTTTCGATTAGCGAGTGTAGACGGTCTCGGAACTTATCGCCTGCGTCCGAGGTGGTACCGTAGCTGATTTTTCTCTGAATGACGAAGCCGCGCAATCGTCGCTCTGCTTCGTTGTTGGTCTGAGGGATTTTAGGGTTGGTTAAGAACAGCCATAAACTTTGGCTATGCTCTTTAAGCTTTTGACACCGTCCTTGATAGCATTGAATTGGGATTTGTGTTGCCCCTTTTTCCAGCCAATGATTAAAACGACAACGTATGCGATTCAATCGATTTAGGTAGAGAGTTTCATCGATTTGGCCAGATTCCCAGCGGTGCCGAGTTCGAAAGACTAATTTGCTCAGCAGTACAAGGCGCTGACCTATTTTTGCGGTGTGCCCTTTGCCTGTGTAATCGGCAATTTGTTGTAGATTGCGAATGACATGCGCCCAACAGAGTTGGTGTCTGTCCGGAGAAAGCCAGTTGTAACCGCTATATTGGTCACTGACCACAATGCCACAATAGTCTGAGTCCAATACCGTTTTTGCTGAATGC
>NZ_JZAM01000073.1:0-905 GCF_000960595.1 Vibrio sp. S234-5 | reverse complement strand
CACCCAAACCTGCAGCCAATTGAGCTTCTGCAGTACGCATTTCTTCAAGTAATTCGATTTTCTCTTGCATTGCTTCATACTCCGCAACGTCAAGAACAACGGCTACACCTTTACCTCGTTGTGTAATGACTAATGGTCGACGAGTTTCATTGATCTGTTTGATAAATGATGCAACGCCAGCACGGAACTCAGACAAAGGCTGAATATCTTGATCAAGGTGAATACGGCTCATAATGAACTCCTTTTAGTACAATTTAATGTACAAATAGTAGTTCAATTGAGATTTACGAGCAAGGAATTGATTCTGTGTTATAACGCCGCGTTAAGGGGTGAATGCCGCATAAACCAAGCTTCCGCAGACCACTTACACCACCAAAACCAACCGCAAACCAAAAATGCCACGCGGCATGAATCCCTCTTAAACGCCTTGTTATGTTTAAGCTTCAATGACTTACGTTTTACCAAAACCAAGATTAACTCGGTTTTGACTGACAAACAAAAGCCAAAAACCAGAAGACTGAAACGACTCATAGATTTGAAAAACAGACTTCGAATTTCGGCAATTCAAGCACAAAAACCTGTGATCAAAATACTGATTGAGCCAGCTAAACCAACATCGCGCTTGCCCAAAAATTGATTGAGGCAATTTTCTGAATTTCCAGCGCCAAAGAATAATTGTCCGGAAAACCGCGCCCACTGAAATTAACTTGCCGACAAACACAAAACCAATCAGCCGAGGGAACAAAGAAAAATCATAATCCACTGATTTTTGGTGATTAAACATAACGCCCGGTTAAGGGGCAGCCAACGCCATTACCAAGCTTCCGCATAACACCGTAACCACAAAAACTAACGCATGGTAAAAATGCCGCGCGTTGGCTGTCCCTCTTGAACCGTTTGTTATG
>NZ_JZAM01000072.1:0-126296 GCF_000960595.1 Vibrio sp. S234-5 | reverse complement strand
GTAGAGGGTGTGAACAACCGAATAAAGACGCTGAACAAAGTCGCCTATGGGTATCGTGATTGGGAATTTTTTGAGTTAAAAATCAAAGCCAGTCATGAGGCGAAGTATCGATTTTCCGGATGAACCGATAATCCACAAAACGCAAGCAAACAGCATAGGGACAAAGGTGTACAGCTGCTGTGTAAACCCCCATCTTCGTTTCAGTGAAATCAGCATAGGACTGGTGAAGAACATGAAAAGTAGATAGAAGATTGCGTAGCGTTCTCCCAGCCAAAACAGAAAGAAAACGTTAAGCAAAAAATGGATCAATATATTCTTTTTACGAATCTTGAGCTTCAAAGCCAATAAGATCGAAAATAAAGCAGCTATCAGCAAAAACATAACGCACCAAATGAGAATAATTATCGTTAAATGAATTATACGCGTGACTAGTGCTCTGTCTAGCTATCGATTTAATAGGCATCGGCTTATCCATTCCCTCAAATTATGATCAAACGAATTTAACCCTGTTATTGAGTATCTTCTTTCTAAACGTTTGCGTAATCGCTAACCTTCTCTTAACCTTGATTTGAGGCTTTCATCACGGAATTTCCATTGATATAGTCAATGTAGACAAAACAAGATTAGACCATTCGAGGCACGGAGCTTCCTCACTTATCTCAAGAAGAGAAGAATTGGTACCGACATATTCGGCAAGATTTAAGAGGGTCAAATTATGGAAATGAATATGGTTGAAATTCTAGGCTACGCGGCTTCAATCATGGTGGCGATTTCGCTAACGATGAAAGACATTGTGCGTCTTCGCGTCCTTAACTTTATCGGCTGTGGACTGTTTACTGCTTACGGTCTGATGATCGATGCATGGCCAGTGGTTGTAACCAACGGCTTTATTGCATGTGTCAACGTGTACTTTCTTGCGAAAATGCAACAGGAAAAAAAAACTCTGACGCCTGAGAAAGCCTAATTGCCACGGCAAGCGAATTAGAAAAGCCCCTGACACACGTTCAGGGGCTTTTTGTTTCCAGCCATGGTTGTTAGTGATATTGCTGTTGCTCGATAACTCGTTGATTTAGCAATCTTGCCAGATAAGCTCTATCTCTTCGCGGCGAGAAAACATCTGTACGTGCGAGGCGATCGTCGCTTTTTGCCTCTCCAGTTTTTCTTCATCTTCCGCACAACAAATAATGGTTAAGCTCGATGTCACTTCGTCCACTTGCATCAACGACGTGCCCACAGGGAAATTCACTTCACCTTGAAATTCATCCCATTGGGCGGGGACTTTTCGCGCAAAATGACGACAAAGAGTCACCAGATATTTGCCTGCGTGCTTAGAGAAAATACGCGTTTGTTGTTTTAGCATGCTTTGCTCACTGGCTGGGACAAAACGAATTGCCCCAGCTGCGTTGGTTATTTAGGTTGTTAGAATTGGTAGGCCGCAGAAAGTTTGATGTTTCGGCCCGGTTCGTAGTCGTCTAAGGTAAATCCTCTGGCAACCCCAGAGCGAGACGCGTGCGAGGTGTAGGTCTCATCAAACAGATTGTCGATACCAAAGGTCACGGTCAAACCATCGACTTTCTGCGGGATCCACTGCGCGTAGAGATTGTGAGTGTTGTACGCTTCTTTCACTGGTGCGCCAGCCGAGACGTTGTCTTCCTCAAGTACCAACATTGAGCTCCACCCCAATAGCACATCCCATGACGCTGCATAGTAATCTAGGTTAAGTGCGATACTATCACCCACATCCATACTGCGTAGATTTGGCGCTAATACTACACCACCTGTCTGTTTGTTCTTGATATCAGATTTGGCGTAGGAAAGCTTACCGTTGAAAGCGTCATAACCGTATGAAACGGCCGCTTCGAAACCTTTGATCTCCACATCAGCCATGTTGTAGTAAAGGTATGACTCTGTAGCCTTATCGTACGCTTCGGCTATATAGTCATCAATATCGGTTTTAAACAGCGTCAGATTGGCGCCAAACGCGTGTTTATCGACACGCTGATTAAATTTCACACCCCCTTGCGTGTTTTGCCCGGTTTCCGCTTTAATATCATCGGCGAGGTAAGCAACGTCTTGAAAAGCGACAAAGGTTTCCATCAGTTCAGGGCCTTTGAACAAGGAGCGAGTGCTGGCAAATACGCTCCAAGTGTCGCTTGCTTGCCACTCGGTAGCTAGAGCCCAAGTCACATCATCAAACTTATGAGTTCCTGTTGTTGCTTCGCGTTTATAGTCGTCTGAGCGCAGACCTGCGGTGATGGAGAAACGCTCCGTCAACCAAACTTGATCCTCCACAAACAGGGCGAAAGACTTGGCACTTTCTTTCATAAATTGCTTACCAACATAGGTTGATGACGAGGTTTTATCCATGTAATCAAAACCGTATGTCAGCGCATTTCTGCGCTCAGCCAGGTCAAAATTCGATACAAACTTCGCATTTACACCATCGTTTTGGTTTTCCGCCGAGTTTTTGCCAACTCGGTTAAGTTGCCATTGTCCTGCCATGACAGATTCATCACGCGTAATTTTGGTTTTAGTGGTGTAGAGCGTCACTTTGCCTTGATGTTTGTCACCGCGCAGTTCATAACCCAACGTCACCGTGTCACGGTTGTACTCCGTCGGAATCAACTTATCCTGAGACAAGCCTTGGTTTGCACCGCCCGACATATCAGGTCTTGGGCTGTAATCGCCCTCATCACGATACAAATCGTAGCTCAGTTCCAAGCGATGCAGATTGCTGATCTCATAGCCTAACTTACCGAGAATATTGTAAACATCACCCGCACTACCAAACGTGGTGTCGCCATTTCCGTCTTTGAAATCATCACGGGTCACATAGTTGGCATACAGCATGTAATCAAGCGGCTCACCGAGCAGGCCGTAAAGTGTCAGTGATCTCTGCTGGCTGTCATTGCTGGCGTAGCCGCCATACACACGAACACCAAACGACTCGTCATAGCGCAACAAATCACGAGCATCTTTGGTTTCAAAATAGACTGAGCCACCTAGCCCGTTTTGGGCAACAGAGTTGTTCCCCACTTGAATCTCCGCCGCTTTTAAGATATCTGGGTTAAGCGTTAAGTTACCAACGTGGTGAAACATGTTGGCATGTTGTGATGCACCGTCCAAACGAATATCCAGATCCGTTTCCCCAAGACCACGAATTGTGATGCGCTGGTTCACGGAGTGCGTTCCACCGACATCCACGCCCGGGATCTCGCGCAGCAGATCCGACATATGATCCGCTTGCTTTAGTGAGATGTCGTCCGACACCATAGATTCTGTGTTGCTGGAAACGTGCGTTCCCCAAACAACGACGCGTTCATCACTTGCATTTTCTTGAGCAAAACTGTGCCCTGACATAATCAGACCGATTGCCAGACAAAGAGCAGAAGGTCGGAACTGACGATTATGACGTTTTTCCATTTAAAAGATTCCAATTTAAAATAGCGTGATAATGATAATAATTCGCAGTTATGATAAGTTTCATTTCTATGAACAGGAAGCGGATTTGCTTATGCAAAATCGCCTTTGAGTTATGAGGAAAGGTCAAAATGGCGCGAGTGGTAGGAAATCGAGAAAGAAGAAGAAAAATTGCCCTAACCGAAGCAATTGGAGAACCAGGTCAACAACAAATTATTACCAAGGGAAACTCTGCCAATACGGTACTGGTTGAAGGCAAGTTTCTCAACTACCGCTACGCAGATTCAATTGCCTTGCAAGGCAGTGTCAGCACCGAACTCAAAGACAGCGAAATCGTCTCAACCGCGCAGCCATGCCTGAACTTGGTGTTTTTGCTCAGCGGCAAAGTAAAATTTGGTTTTGATAACCGCGAGTTTGAGCTCTGTGCTGTTGAACAGCCAAAAGCGATTGTGATCAATCTAGCCCAACCGACCACGTTCAGACGCACTCTGCTCGCCAACAATCAGATCAAAAAGCTCAATATTGCTATTCATCCCGATTGGTTAAAGCACCGTTTAAGCGGCGACGAACCAATTGCTCACTTTTTTTCGCATCATTTGGCTCATTGCGAGCTGCCTTTTGCAGAAAACATGGCAAAAGCCATCAGCGCCATCCTCGCTATGTCGGTCTGCGGCTCTTTACAGCAAAAGCTGCAACTGGAGTGCCAGTCTCATTGGTTAATCGAACAATCTCTAGGCTTACTTAACGAACAAAACTTCGAGCGTCCTACTTCAAAGCCACATCATGACTATCACAAAATCGAGCAGATCCTCTCCTACATTGATGCTAATTTGCACCAACCGCTCGACCTAACTCACTTGGCCAAGCGCTTTTCCATGAGCGTGTCCAATTTGCAACGCCACTTTAAACAGGCGCTCAACCTCACCATCAGCGGCTATATTCGTCATCGCCGTTTGAACATCGCCAAAATTCAGCTAGAACGCGGGTTGATCAGCGTCACCGAAGCAGCGTATGAGGCGGGCTATCATCATCCATCCAATTTCACCAATGCCTTTAAGCGTACATTCGGCATCACTCCCAATGAGATTGCACAAAAGCCGCTACTCAGTACAATCAAGGGAAACAGCGCAGCCTGAGGTAACGATGAATATTGGTGCAATTGCAAAGTTAACCGGATTATCCAGCAAATCGATCCGCATGTATGAAGAGAAGGGGCTGATATCGCCGCCGCTGCGCAGCGATTCAGGCTATCGCGAATATGGGGCAAAACACATTCAGGAACTCAACCTCATTTCTCGTGCTAAACAGGCAGGGTTTTCGCTGCAAGAGTGCAAAGAGTTTGTGCAATTGGCCGAGAATCCTGAGCGAAAGAGCAGCGAAGTCAAAGCAAGAACCAAAGAAAAACTGGCTGAAGTGGAACAGAAAATCGCCCATTTACAGGAAATCAAGCAGCAACTGGAGAGTTGGATCACCGCTTGTCCGGGAAATACCGACAGCCACTGCCCGATTTTAGACGATTTGACGCGCTAAGCTAGGCGTTCAATTCGAGTGGGTTCAAACGCGTTGAACCCACGGACAGGAATTAGTAGTAGGTGCACATCCGTTTGCCATGCTGCTCAATGACGTGAAAGGGCGTTTCGTAAATCTGTTCGAGAACCTGCGCTTGGATCACCTCATCAACCGGACCATTTGCCACAATCTTGCCCTGTTTGAGCGCGATGATGTTGTCGGAATAACAGGAAGCAAAGTTAATATCATGGATAACCACCACCACCGCTTTGTTCATCTCTCTGGCTAACTGACCAATCGTTCGCATGATTTGCAGCGAATGCCGAATATCGAGGTTGTTGAGTGGCTCATCGAGAAACACATAATCGGTATCTTGCGCAATTACCATGGCGATAAACGCGAGCTGACGCTGGCCACCGCTGAGCTCATCCAAATACTTGTGCTGAATTTCTTGCAGATCAAGATAGGCGACCGCTTGATCGATCTCCTGTTCATCTTGGGCGGTTAAACGCCCGCCACAGTGGGGAAAACGGCCAAAAGCGACCATTTCGCGAATGGTAAAACGCATGGTAATGCTGTTGGCCTGACGTAACACCGCCAATTTTTTTGCCAGCGCTTTGGTGTCCCAGTCACTCAACTCTTTGCAATCAATGAACACTGAACCGCCATCGCGCTGTGTCAGCCTAGAAGCCATTGAAAGCAATGTACTTTTACCTGCGCCATTGGGGCCAATAATCGAGGTAACTTTGCCTTTTTCAAACTGCGCACTGGCCTTATCCACAACGGTTTGTTTACCAAAATGTTTGGTGATTTTTTCTAAAGTAATCATAAGCTTTCTTAAACAATACGGTTACGCAGCAGCATGGAAATAAAGTACACGCCACCGATAAAATTGATGATCACACTCAAGGTGGTTTGAAACGCCAGCACGTTCTCCACCATCCATTGACCAACGAGCAGCGCACACACAGCAAAGAGCGCGCACCCTGGAAGCAAAATCGTATGGCGATAGGTACGGAAAATCTCCCTCGCTAAGTTCGTCACCAACAAACCAAAAAACATGATTGGGCCAACCAGCGCAGTGGAGATAGCAACCAACAGCGCACTGTAGAGCAGCACGCGCTTGGTGACACGGTCTACATCGATACCTAGGCTCACCGCGTTGTCTCTATCGAGCCAAAAAACATCCAACACGCGGCTCATTCTCAGCAGCAAGAAGGTCGCAAGCAACAACATCGGCGTGACAAACAATACCAAACCACCATCAACATGGTTAAAGCTGGCAAACATGCTTGCTTGCACAGTGGCAAAATCGTTCGGGTCCATGATCATCATGAAAAAGGCGGCCACGTTGGCAAATAGCTGACCAAGGATCAAGCCGACCAGCAACAACGTGATCAAGTTGCGTTCACCGCGTTGAAAATAAAAGCCAAACAACGCGATGGAAAACAGCACCATCACCACGGCGGAGAGCGTGAAGTTCAAATACACATTGAGAACGAGATGGCTAACGGTGCCAAAACCGACCACAATCAGCGTTTGAGTGAGCAAGTACAGATTATCGAAGCCTAAGATGCTCGGCGTCAGAATGCGGTTGTGTGTGACGGTTTGAAATACCAAGGAGGCTTGCGCAACCGCAATCCCCGCTAAGATCATCGCTAGCACTTTAGGGAAACGGCGTGAAAGGAAATAGTGATAATTATCAACCGTTAACCCTTTACCAAGAAACAGCACAGCGAAAACCAGTGCGATGAATAGCATCACCAAAAGCTTACTACGGTCAGACACGCTGCTTACCTCCGAGTAACAGATAAATAAACACGCCGCCACCAAGAATGGCAATCACCATCGAAATTGGTATTTCATATGGGAAGATAATCAGGCGTCCAATAATATCGCAGCACAGGACGATCAAAGCGCCATACAAGGCGGTAAGCGGAATGTTGCGGCGCAGATTGTCGCCATAAAAATGGCTGACTAGATTTGGTACGATCAAGCCCAAAAACGGCAGTTGCCCGACAATCATCACCACACTTGCGGTCATCACCGACACCAGCAGCACACCGATCACCACCACTTGCTGATAGTTGAGTCCTAGATTGATGGCAAACTCTTTTCCAAGGCCAACGGCAGAAATGCGCGTGGCATAGAGATAACTGAAAATGGCAACAGGCACAGCGATATACAGCAACTCGTAGTCGCCCTGTAACAGGTTGGCAAAGTTCGCGACAGACCAACCGGATAGATTCTGCATTGCATCATATTTGTAGGCGATAAAGTGGGCTGCCGATTCCATAACATTGCCGAAAATGATGCCCACCAACGGAACGAACACGGCGTTCTTAAACTGAATGTGCTGGATGAAAGAGACAAACATCAAGGTGCCAACCATGGCGCTACCAAACACCATCAGCCAACTGTTGCCATGGCCCAAAAGAACCAAACTGAGCACATAGCCGAACATAGTGCATTCAATCGTGCCAGAGGTGGATGGCGCAGCAAAACGGTTTTGACTTATCTGCTGCATGATTAGGCCAGCGATGCTCAGCCCTGCACCAGAAAGCAGAATGGCGAGCAAACGAGGGATTCGACTGGTAAACAATAAGTTGAGGGCTTCTTCATCGCCAGCGAGCAGCTTTTGGAGTGAGACATCGCCCACTCCAACAAACATTGACGCTAAAGCGCAAAAAAACACAACAAGCAATAACTTTTTCAAAGTTAACCTCTGCCTGTGTGGATTAAAGATTCACGGATTTCTTGATGTCAGCGATCATTTGCTCGGTCGCCGTCACACCAGCAATCGAAAGGTACCACGCATCGAGATCCAAATAGGTCATGCGTTTGTCCTGAAAAGCTTTAGTGGACTTGATGAGGGCGTTGTCAAACTCCTGAGCTGTTTTGCTTTCGCCTTTGTTGACTAACTTGTCTCGGTCAATGATCAACAGCGTGCTCGGGTTCGCTTTACTGATAAATTCATAGGAAACCAGATCACCATGACTGCCCGTTTTTAGCCCCGCCACCGTCTCTTTGAAACCAAAATCTTTGTAAATCGCTTCAAAGCGTGACTCAGAACCGAATGCCGTGATGTTGCCACCTGAGCTCATCACTGTCAGAGCGTCACTCTGATGCTGCTCGTTATAGGCGTGCAGCGCTTTAAACTGCTGGTCAAGTTGCTCAATTTTTTGCTCAACTTTATCGCTAATAGCAAACACTTGGCCGAGATTACGCCACTGCTGCTGCGTACTTTTCCAGTAACCTTGTTGTTGGTCGACTGCAAATACCACCGTAGGCGCAATTTCCGACAACTCTTTGTACTTAGTCGCCGCGCGAGGGCCAACAATAATCAGATCCGGCTTTTGCATGTAGATGGTTTCAAAATCCGGTTCAAAAAAACTGCCTGCAGAAACAAATTTCGCTTGCTGATATTTACTCAAGTAATTCGGAATGACCGACGCTTTCGCCACAGCAATCGGCTCAATACCGAAGTAGTCGACCGCGTCCAATGCACCGTTGCCGATCACCACAACCCGCTGTGGTACTTTAGATAAAGTGGTTTTGCCCATTTGATGTTCAATAGTGACTTCATGGGCTAAAGCTGTTGTAGAAAAGAGCCCAGTGACTAAAACCATACCTAAGTAGTTTTTCATATCATAAACCTTAATGAGACCGATTATCATGCGCGTTGGCAATATACAGATTGTCACACGGATATTCAACTCATCTCTTGCCATTCAGGAAAACGGTGCGGTTTACCACTCTGGAAAGTAAACAAAAGGAGCGGCTGTCGCTCAGCTACGCTCCTTGATTGTTCCTTGATGCCACCATGTGCTTGATCAGCGAGGGAAAGAGCAGAATATCCAGAAGTGCTCGCGAAAATAACCATATGCATTATGCTTGCCTGATTGCTTTTTAAAGCCCCACCCATTCTTGTCACACCAATAAAAGCCATAAAGACCAAATAGCGCATTGATTAAGTTTCACCGTTGACACCATTCTGACATTAGGTTGACCTATCGGTGAGCAATGATTAAGATCACGCGTTTAGCAAAGTACAGCAAAAGAGAAGCCGTAAACTCAGCGATTGACTCTGCTTTATTCCTTTTACAAAGACTTTGTTCCCCACTTTTTATTGCAACCTTTTATAGAGAATGAACATGTTACATACCATCAAGCGCGATTGGTTTTCCAATGTGCGAGGCGATTTGCTGGCGGGCCTCGTGGTGGCCCTAGCACTCGTTCCGGAAGCCATTGCGTTTTCGATCATTGCAGGCGTCGATCCGAAAGTCGGCCTTTATGCCTCTTTTAGTATTGCGGTGATCATCGCGTTTGTTGGCGGACGTCCGGGAATGATCTCAGCGGCGACCGGAGCCATGGCGCTCGTTATGGTGACCTTAGTCAAAGAACACGGCTTGCAATATTTGCTCGCTGCCACCGTCTTGACGGGAGTGATTCAGATCATCGCTGGCTACCTGCGACTGGGTGATCTGATGCGTTTTGTTTCCCGTTCCGTCGTCACGGGTTTTGTTAACGCGCTGGCTATTTTGATTTTTATGGCGCAATTGCCGGAATTGACCAACGTCACTTGGCACGTTTACGCCATGACCGCCGCTGGCCTCGGAATTATTTATCTGTTCCCGTACGTGCCTTATGTCGGCAAACTGCTCCCCTCACCTTTGGTGTGTATCATCTCCTTAACGGCAGTGGCCATCACGTTTGGCATTGATGTGCGCACCGTTGGTGATATGGGCGAGCTGCCCGACACTCTGCCGATTTTCCTCTGGCCCGATGTGCCGATGACACTCGAAACGCTGATGATCATTTTGCCTTATTCCTTTGCGCTGGCGATTGTTGGCCTGCTTGAATCGATGATGACCGCAACGATTGTCGATGACTTGACCGACACCAGCAGCGACAAGAACCGCGAGTGTAAAGGCCAAGGTATCGCCAACATCGCAACCGGTTTTATCGGCGGTATGGGCGGCTGTGCCATGATCGGCCAATCCATTATTAACGTGAAATCGGGTGGCCGTGGGCGTCTTTCGACCTTCTGCGCGGGCCTGTTCCTCATCATCTTTGTGGTGTTTTTGAGTGATTGGCTCAAGCAGATCCCAATGGCTGCGCTGGTTGCCGTGATGATCATGGTTTCGATTGGTACCTTCTCATGGAGTTCAGTCAAGGAGCTGAAAACCCACCCGCTGTCGACCAATATTGTGATGATCGCTACCGTCGCTGTCGTGGTCGTGACTCACAACCTAGCCATCGGTGTGTTTGTCGGCGTACTGCTCGCCTCTCTGTTCTTTGCCAATAAAATTGGCCGTTTCATGGTGGTGAAAAGCCAACTGGCTGAAAATGGCGAAGAGCGTACTTATCAGATTGTTGGACAAGTCTTTTTTGCCTCTTCAGATCAATTTTTGCAATCGTTCGACTTCAAAGAGGCGCTGGAGCGTGTCACTATCGATCTCTCAGCGGCGCATTTCTGGGACATTACGTCGGTTTCGTCTTTAGATCGCGTGGTGATTAAGTTCCGCCGCGAAGGCACCCAAGTGAATCTCATCGGCATGAACGAAGCCACCGCGACCATCGTGGATAAATTTGGCATTCACGATAAACCAGAAGAAGTAGAAAAACTCATGGGCGGACATTAAGGAGCACATCATGACCCATATTATCGCCTGTATCGATGGTTCAACTTACTCGCAGTCTGTCGCTGAGCTCGGCGCTTGGACGGCGAAAAGCCTTAACGCCCCGCTCACCCTGCTGCATGTGCTCGACAAATCAGAGCAAGAAACGACGAGTGAGCTGTCAGGCAACATCGGCCTTGGCAGTCGTGAGCACCTGCTGCAAGAGCTGATTGAACTGGATGAAAAGCGCGCCAAAGTCGCCCTACAGCATGGCAAAGCGCTGCTAAATGATCTGCAAGAGCAACTGCACAGCTCGGGTTTGCACGATGTGACTAAGCTGCAAAAACATGGCCATTTGTTGGAAACCTTACTGGATTTGGAAGCTGACACTCGCGTTTTAGTGGTGGGCAAGTCAGGCGATTTGCATAAAAACGATACCTTAGCGATCGGTTCACAACTCGAAAGCGTGGTTCGTTCAATCAAAGCCCATATCCTAGTGGCAACAGGCCAGTTTGTGCAGCCAACCAGCTACTTACTGGCGTTTGACGGTAGCGAAATAAGCCAGAAATTAGTCGAAAAAGCGCTCAAAACGCCACTGCTCGCAGGAATGGCTTGCCATTTGATCATGGTGGAAGATGCCAACGGTAAAGCGCAAGCGTTTAACCAAGCCGCCGCGACATTGCGTGAAAGCGGCATTGAGGTCACGCAAGCCACTTTGCAAGGCGACGTGCATCGCGCCATCTTAGATTATCAGCAACAGCATCAACTGGGCATGATTGTGATGGGCGCTTACGGCCACTCGAAATTGCGCCAGTTTTTCTTAGGCAGCAATACCACTCGGCTACTGGCCGAATCTCACGTGCCTATGTTGTTGATTCGTTGATGCCCCAAAGCCTTGTCCTCTGACAGGGCTTTGTTCTTTTTCTCGTGCGCTTTTCTCCAAATAACTAAAATGCGTTCTGTAACGCGTTTTTTGTTTTTATTTCATCAGAACTCGGTATAGTACGCGCCCCAAGACGCACTTTTTCCACGCGAGGTTTGCAACGTGACGACTCCTTTTTCTACCTTACCACTCAAAGATGAACTGCTAGCAACGCTCGATTCTTTGGGCTACTCCGAGATGACGCCAATTCAAGCGCAAAGCCTGCCGTCGGTCTTGGCAGGAGAAGATGTGATCGGTCAGGGCAAAACCGGCTCGGGCAAAACCGCAACATTTGCCTTGGGCCTGTTGAGCAACCTCAATGTGCAGCGCTTTCGCGTCCAATCCTTGGTACTGTGCCCAACGCGAGAACTCGCCGACCAAGTCGCCACTGAAATTCGTACGCTGGCGCGTGGTATTCACAACATCAAAGTGCTAACGCTGTGCGGCGGCTTGCCAATGGGGCCGCAAATCGGTTCGCTCGAACATGGCGCCCATATTTTAGTTGGCACTCCGGGGCGCATTTTGGATCACATCTCCAAAGGACGCATCAACTTAGACGAGCTCAATACGCTGGTATTGGACGAAGCTGATCGCATGCTGGAAATGGGTTTCCAAGATGCCATCGACGCCATCATCGATGCCGCGCCCAGCCAGCGCCAAACCTTGCTGTTCAGCGCTACCTTCCCGAGCGAGATCGAAACCATCGCCGCCAAAGTGATGAAACAGCCGAAATGGGTCAAAGTCGAATCGACTCATCAGCAATCGACTATCGAGCAACGTTTCTATCAACTAGAAAGCACCGAAGAACGTGACAATGCGCTGGAAGCGCTGCTTCTTACCCATCGTCCAGAATCTTGTGTGGTCTTTTGTAATACCAAGAAAGAAGTGCAAAACGTGACGGATGAGTTGCACAACCGTAAATTCAGCGTGATCGAGCTACACGGTGATATGGAGCAGCGCGAACGCGAACGTGCGCTGACCATGTTCGCCAATAAGAGTGTTTCGATTCTGGTCGCCACCGATGTGGCGGCGCGTGGACTGGATGTCGATAACCTCGATGCGGTGATCAACTTCGAGCTGTCACGCGATCCAGAAGTGCATGTGCACCGTATCGGCCGTACTGGTCGCGCCGGTTCGAAAGGGATTGCCATCAGCTTTTACAGTGAGAAAGAGCTGTATCGCATTGAACGCATTGAAGAATACATGGGTATTGATGTGCACCCGGCTAAATTGCCGCAACCTGAAAATCACAAACCCTATTATCCAGCGATGCGTACTATTCAGATCCTTGGCGGCAAAAAAGAGAAAGTGCGCGCTGGGGATATTCTCGGTTCATTGACCAAAGAAGCGGGCATCGATGGAAAATTGATCGGAAAAATCAATATCCTGCCGATGGTCTCTTATGTGGCGGTCGACAATTCCGTGGTTAAGCAGGCCGAACAACAACTGCAAAATGGCAAAATGAAAGGGCGTAATTTTAGAGCCCGCATCATGAAGTAGTGGTCTGAACGACTTTTTGCGCCATGTTTTGATTTCCATCACCGCCGAACCTTTCGGCGGTGTTTGTTTTTGCTTGTGGCTTTGGCCAACTTTGTTTAAATACAAAACTAGACGACTGGTCTAATTTCATCTATAGTGCACAACATGAACAGCAAAACTTCCGATACTCGCCAGCAGATCCTCAATATTGGCTATCAACTCGTCGTTAACCAAGGCTTCACCGCCGTTGGCCTTTCCCTGTTGCTCAAAGAAGCGGGCGTACCCAAAGGCTCGTTTTATCACTATTTCAAATCGAAAGAACAGTTTGGTCAGGCTCTAATTGAAAGCTACTTCCAACATTATCTTGCACAGTTAGAAGCGATTGTCGGCAACCGCGCACAATCAGGCTACCAAAGTTTGCTTGCTTACTTTTCTCGCTGGTTAACGGTTGAAGAAGGAGTTTGCAACGCCAACCGTTGTCTGGTGGTAAAACTCAGTGGTGAAGTGTCTGATCTCTCAGACAGCATGCGCCATGCATTGTCTGTTGGCGCACAGCGTGTGATCGCCACCTTGGCCGAGGCCATTCAGCGTGGTATCGAGGATGGCTCCATTGAGGTGGTGGATGCCGCAGCCACCGCGCAGCAGCTCTATCAGCAATGGCTTGGAGCAAGCTTGCTCAATAAATTAATGCAAGACCAACACCATTTAGAACACTGTTTGGCCTCCACCAAACAGATACTGCGCCGTCAGGCGTAACCGATTCATTTAACCCGTCCCACTGTGGACGGGATTTTTTGCAACCAACACTAGACGACTGGTCTAATAAAAGAAAAGGAAAAGACATGGCTCTCTCTACAAATCGTCAAATCGTCCTCGCTTCACGCCCTGTGGGCGCACCGAGCGCGGAAAACTTTCGCTTAGTTGAAAGTAATATCCCCTCGCCTGCGGCCGGAGAAATCTTACTTCGATCGGTTTATCTGTCACTCGATCCTTACATGCGCGGCCGCATGAGCGACGCTAAGTCATACGCCGAGCCAGTGGCGATTGATCAAGTGATGGTCGGCGGTACCGTCTGCCAAGTCGAGGCCTCACAGCATGCCGAATTCGAAGTGGGTGAATGGGTGTTGGCGTACACCGGTTGGCAAGATTACGCCCTTTCCAACGGTGAAGGCTTGATTAAACTCGGCAAAACACCAGCCCACCCCTCTTACGCGCTGGGCGTCATGGGTATGCCCGGCTTTACTGCCTACATGGGTTTATTGGACATCGGTCAGCCAAAAGCTGGCGACACACTAGTGGTGGCAGCTGCAACAGGCGCGGTTGGCTCTATGGTTGGGCAGATTGGCAAACTCAAAGGCTGCCGTGTGATTGGTATTGCTGGCGGCGAAGAGAAATGCCAGTTTGCCAAACAGACTTTAGGGTTTGACGACTGTTTGGACCACAAAGCCGCAGATTTTGCCGAGCAGCTCGCTCGCGTGTGTGATAAAGGCATTGATATCTATTTTGAAAATGTCGGCGGTAAAGTGTTTGATGCCGTCTTGCCGCTGCTCAATAGCGGTGCGCGCGTGCCTCTTTGTGGACTCATTTCACAATACAATGCAACCTCACTGCCTGAAGGCCCGGATCGCATGTCGATGTTGATGGCGCAACTGCTGATCAAGCGCATCAAGATGCAAGGTTTTATCATTTTTGATGATTACGCCCATCGCTACGGCGAATTTGCCGCGGATATGTCACAGTGGTTGGCCGAAGGTAAGATTCATTATCGTGAGCATTTAGTGCAAGGTTTAGAAAATGCCGCCGATGCCTTTATTGGCCTGCTTGAAGGAAAGAACTTCGGCAAGCTGGTTGTGCAAACCAATCAACCACGCTAGGAGATGATGATGATCACCTTACATCACCTGAATAAATCCCGCTCTAAACGCATTATTTGGCTGCTGGAAGAGCTGGGCGTTGAGTATCAAATCGTCCCGTATCAACGTGATAGTGTCACTTTTTTAGCGCCACCCGAGCTTAAAGCGATCCACCCACTGGGTAAATCGCCGGTGCTTGAAGAGGATGGTCAAGTGATCGCCGAGTCCGGCGCCATCACGGAATATCTGATTGGTAAATACGCCGCCGAGCGTTTAGCACCAGCCAAAGAGAGCAAGGAGTACATCGAGTACCTGCAATGGTTACACTTTGCCGAAAGCTCCGGTATGTTGCCCTTGCTACTGAAAGTGTTTCTCCTCAAAGACGGGGCAGAAACTAAGTTCTTAGCACCGTATGCAGACAGTGAAATCAGCAAGATATTGAGCTACGTAGAGCAAAGCCTCCAAGGCAAAACCTACCTTGTGGCCGATAAGCTGACTGGCGCTGACATCATGATGTCGTTCATTGTTGAGATCACCGCACAGTTTGGTTTGCTGGCACACTACTCGAATCTGGCGCGCTACGGCGAAACGCTCGCCGCCCATCCTTGCTTTCAAAAAGCGCAAGCGCTTGAGCTGCAATACCAGTAGCTAAACACATACTCAGTAGCTAAACATATACTGCCTTTGCCAGCTGGTAGCACGGCTGGCTTTTTTATGCCTCTCGCTCAAGCAGAGCAACGGATCTTTTCGCGTTGATTTAACACAGTTCTCAAAGCATTCGGTATAGTAGCGTCGGTAAATATGAACTCCATAAGAGGAAGCAATGAAAACAACACTACTGGCCCTTTTAAGTCTACTAACCCTTTCTGCCTGTACGGAAGTTGGTAGCAAAAGTTGGTGTGATGAGATGCGCGAAAAACCCAAAAGCGAGTGGAATACGCAAAACACATTGGATTTCGCCAAGCACTGCTTACTCAACAATGAAGTTGGCAGCCAAAGTTGGTGCGAAGATATGGATGAAAAATCCAAAGGTGACTGGACAGCGAAAGAAGCGACCTCTTACGCCAAGTATTGTGTGCTCTAGGATTATCGCGCTCAGCACCATCTCGGCACTGAGCGCTCAGTCACCGTCAATGTGCAGTCTCGGCTGGTCGCCGTGTGCGGATAAATGGAACACCTTGTTCATCAAAGAGAACATCCGATTCAACCTGATACAACTGATGGATAAGTTCAGATGTTAACAGCTTGCTCGGGTGGCCTTGAGCGACCAACTCACCTTGCTTCATCACCAATAAGTTGTCTGCATACTGTGCAGCCAAGTTTAAATCATGTAATACCATGATACTGATGTAGTTTTTCAGTTTTGTCTGCTTGACCAGATGTTGAAGTAAAACATGCTGGTGATGCAGGTCTAAAGCGCTAACTGGCTCATCGAGCATAACAATTTCGGGCTGACGCATTAACGCTTGGGCAAACAGCACCATCTGACACTGTCCTCCACTCAAGGTTCTTACATCACGGTGAGCTAAATGCTCAATGCCCAAACTGCCCAAAATGGCAATGCCATCATGAAGCATGGCATCATCAATACGCATGCTTAACGCATCAAGACGTCCTAACAAGATCACTTCAATGACCGTCAAATTGACATCCAGATGAATGTCTTGTGGCATGTAACCAAATCGAGCGCGCCAACTGCTAAGTTGCTTCTTGCATAACGAATGCTGGTTAAAGAGGATTTCGCCTTGCTCTACGTTGACATCACCAAAGAGTGTTTTTAGCAAGGTACTTTTTCCCGTTCCGTTCGGGCCGAGTATCGCCGTCACTTGACCCGGTTTGAGAGTGAAACTGACTTCTTTTGCTAACGTTAACTCGCCAAAGCGCACGTGGAGATTCTTGACTTCAATCATCTTAGCGCTGCCTCCCAATGATCAACCAGAAAAAGAAAGGAACACCAATAATCGCCGTAACTATGCCGATCGGAAAAAGTGCACCCGGGACGATGACTTTGGACAATACCGACGCGCTTGAGAGTAGAAACGCACCCACGAGAAAGGAGAGCGGCAGATAGAAACGTTGGTCCTCTCCAACCAATATTTTGGCGATATTCGGAGCAACAATTCCAACAAAGCCAATAATACCAACAAAACTCGTTACAGTAGCGGTCATGACAGCGACGATGAACAGCGTTTTTAGGCGTAAGTGAGTGATATTCACGCCTAAACTTTTGGCTCGTTCTTCACCTAAACGAAGCGCCGTCAACTTCCATGCATCCTTTAGCAATATTAAAAAGCTTATGCTGACGACCAAAGCCGTGATGGTCAAATTTTGCCAAGTTGCTTTGGATAAGCTGCCAAATAGCCAAAATAAAATTTGCTGACTTAACTCTGGCGAGGAGATGAACTGTACCAACGAAAGCAATGACTGAAATAAAAACAGTAAAGCTATTCCCGCTAATATCAACTGCCCAGTCCCTACATGGCGAACCGAGGCTAAAGCAAAAAGAAAACAAGCCGAAATCATACAAAAAATAAAAGCCCCAAGCGGCACCGCAAAATGGCTATCGATGCCTAATGACCCCAAATAGAGCACTAATGCCGCTCCAAAACCAGCGGCTGCGGCCATCCCTAAGGTATAGGGGCTAGCCATGGAGTTGTTCAGCAGCGTTTGCATCTCTGCCCCACCCACACCAAGCGAACCACCAACAAAAATGGCCATTAGGGCGATGGGCAAACGCAAGTTTTTTACAATAACTTGCGTAGAAGGTTCGACTTGGAATGGCAGCCCAACCCACTCAAAAAGCGTATGTAACACTGAAGTGACATCAATAAGCGAAGGGCCTGTCATCAAATCAAGCACAAAAGAGCTCAACAGCAAGAGACCAAAGACGATCAGCATGACGCTACGACGGCGCTCGCTATTACGTTGTGCCAGTACGATTTGCTGGACCATTTCTAAAGACATGTTTACAACCTACCAATCAAAACAAACCGCGCTTTACTCAAAAGAAGCGGCTCAAAACACTTTCACGTAGCTCATTTTTCACGCCCCAATCGGCCATTAGGGCTGAACGGATGCCGAGTTGATGGCGAAAAAAGCGATTAAGGCTTTTACTTTCACTTACCATTTATTCAATAACCTATTGTTTTGAAAAACATCCAATCAAACTTATCTGTACCCCGAAAATTGTAACATCAGGTTTATCAATAATCATTAAAAACGTGAATCAAAATGAGAATAGTTTGCATATTAATTGCGCGTATTCTTATAATGCCAAGCCTTCACCACAGGTCTCTTAAAAAAACGAACTCATAAATGAATAGGATTGTATATGCATCAAAAACTATTGATGATCGCTTCGCTTGTGTTTAGCTCCGCAGCGTTCTCTGCTGTGACCACTGTGACTGATATTCTGGGGCGCGAAGTTACTTTCGACGCGCCAGCGCAACGCGTGATCGTCGGATTTTACCCTGAGGATTACATGGCGATTGGTACAGAAGCGGCATTTGATAAGGTCGTTGGAATGTCAAAGTACATTTGGCAAGCTCGGCCAACAAATTGGGAGATGTACGTTAAACACCGCCCTTCTTTAGACAAAATTCCTGAGATTGGCCGAGTAGACACTAACGCCTTTTCACTAGAAAAAGTGATCAGTTTAAGCCCTGATTTGATTATGCTCGCTGATTGGCAATATAAGGCACTCTCTAACGAAGTGACTCGATTGGAAGAAATGGGGATTCCAGTGCTTGTGGTTGACTATAATGCTCAGACCATTGAGCGACATGTCAAAAGTACCCAACTAATTGGTGTTATTACTGGGCAAACAGAGAGAGCCGAAAAAATTGCTCAAGACTATGCGCAAAATGCAGCCATGATCACTGAGCGCCTAGAGAAAGCCAACCTGCCAAAACCCAAGATCTACACAGAGTTCGGCGCTAGCGGCATCAATGACATCGGCTATACATTCGGTAAAAACATGTGGGGAGCTATCGCAACCACAGCGGGGGGAGACAACATTGCCACCCCTTATGTTGAATGGTGGGGCCAAATGAACCCAGAACAAATAATTGCCAGCAACCCAGACGTCGTCGTCATTACTGGTTACGAATCTGGAAGCTCTGATAGTTCAATGATTATTGGTCAAGGAGTTGCTGAAGAAAAAGCACAAGCAGCGTTGCAAGGCTTCAAACAACGTCTTGGCTGGTCCACGCTCTCTGCGGTGAAAAACAACCGCATGTATGCCGCTTATCACGGTGCCTGTCGCACCATCATGGATGGCGCCATGATTCAATTTTATGCCAAGGCGCTCTATCCAGAGCTGTTTGCCGATCTCAATCCTAGCCGGGCTTATCACGAGTTTTACCAGAAGTATCTTCCCGTCTTGCCTGAAGGAACCTTTGTCACTCAGCTTCGCTAACTTGCCATGTCTCGATAAAGCGAAGCTTTCCGGATAAAATTTTCTTTTCACCTCATACTGCATCCATGCCGTATGAGGTTTTTCTCTTTTGAACTCACTCAAATACGGCTAGAGAAAAACTATAATGAAAAACTGGAGGTTAGTTTTGATTGACCATCAGCCATTGCTTCCAGATTAACTGCCGATTCAGCCAATTTTCTTGAGAACTGAGCGTTTTTACTGGACAAGCTTTGTATACTTTCAATATTACTTGCTACAAGAGAAGTCAACTTATTATGAACATCGGTTTTGATAACAACCTGATGGCTATTGGCTTCTACAACACTCAACATGTGATGGATCTTTGATAACACATTCCCTACCTCTAAGGTTTGATTTTTACAGCTTTCCATTGCAGCATTAGAGTGATTAATAAGTGCCACCGCTTGTTGGGATTTAGATTGAAACTGCCTAACTATCTTTTGAATGTAGTTTGCTGACTCTGCAGACTGAGAAGCCAACAAGCGAACTTCATCCGCAACAACAGAAAAGCCTCTTCCTTGTTCACCAGCACGAGCTGCTTCAATGGCCGCATTTAGTGCAAGCAAGTTCGTTTGTTCTGAGATACCAGTTATCGAGTGCAAAATGGTTTCTATATTTCGGCTTTCAGAATCAAGTTGAATAATAGTCTCGATAAATAACAGCATATTCTCAGATAACTCCTGCAAAAATTGGAGATTCTTCGCCATCGTGTCCTGACCAGAATGCGAACTCTCAACGGCATCTTGAACGGTTAACAGAGTTTGCCTAGCGAAAGTGGTAATCTCTTCTACAGAGTTTTCAATTTCAGTCATTACATCCACGACGATTTGAGTCTGCTTCGTTTGTTCCAATACAGAATAATTAAGTGATTTACTGATGTCTTGATTTTCAACCGATGCGTGATTCAAATCGTTTGCTGATTCTCGTATCTGGGCAATCATAATGGCGAGATGATCGATAACAGAATTAATTTTATTTGATATGGCACCAAATTCATCGTTCTGCGAGTAACTTACTCTAACTGATAGATCTTTTTCTTCTATGTTACTCAGTGTTGAGTTAACAGCTTTACTGGCTTTTGATATCATACGAGCAATGCTTACACCAATTAAAGTAGAAATAACCACAGAAAAAATGGTAATAAGTATGATATAAATAAGCGAATATTGATAACTGCTGAGTGACTTATCATAATGAACGCGTGAAAGATCTTGGGAATACTCCAAAAGAGAATTGATGATAGTAACTTGCTTATCAAGCATTACTTCTATCAGATTTCTCGATTCAAATAGATCTTCACTCTGCCTGACTAACCTCATGTGCTCTTTGACAACACCAGTATCATCAAAAAGTTGCTCTTCAAGTGTTGATAATAGCTTTTCATTATCCCTGTAGAGTGAAATTTCATCTAACTTGAGCTTATCAATCGCTTCAGCTAACAACCTTTTTCTATTATTTAATCTGTGCTCGATTGAACTGAATTCTAACGAATCACGTAAGTAGAAAAGGTAGTCAACTTCACTGGAGATGAATCTGACTTGATGGAGTAAGCCAGAAATGGACTCTTTGACATTTCTTTTTGAAGAAAAATTATAACTTTCATTTAAATTGTTATAAAGTTCTGACAAAAAAACTCTGAAATCTATCTGTTGAGTAATATTATCATTTTTATCTGTTAGATATATTTTAAACGAACTTAGTAAAGATCGCAGTTTGTCAATCAATAGATCACTATAGATAACACCTTCTTCTATTCTATCTCTGAACTGTTCATCATCTGAGGATAATGTTTCTACCTTTTTCAATTGATCTCTATAGTAATCTATTTTTTCCTCAATTTTAGATTCAAAGCCAGGAAGTTCATCAACATATTGTGAAGAAAAGAAAGGGGTAAGTGCACGATTAATGTCTAGCAGTTTGACATTTAAATTTGACGATTCCATCATAAGTGGGGTTGATGTCCTCGTTAGAAATTCAAAGTTGGAAATTAGTCTCTCATTACTGACTATAGAAATAGCAGAAGATACTATCATGAATAGTATAATAAATAAGAATCCAGCATAAATTTTTGAAACAAGAGATGACATCATTGGCAACCTAAACGTTTTATAATGGGTATTCTAGATACCCATTATTTTTTGCAACATCACTGATTGGTTAAAAAACTCTTACCACCAAGCTTCGAACATTGCGCCGAAAGTCGCAGTATCTAAATTGCTTGATTTCATTTGGCCTGTCGATGAGTCAAAGCCAATGTACTCATTGTCTGCCTTGCCGATTGTCGCATAGAAACGCAACATAGGACGTGCCCAAGTTTTTGAGCTAATAGCAATATTTTGTGAAAGTGTTACTTTCCAAGAGCTATTTTTCGCATCAACATGCTTGTAATCAACCAAACTGAAGCCAGCGTCCAACCATGTTGAATTCATATTATCCCAAGCATAAGTAGGTCGAACAATTACGTTGTAGTTTACTCTGTCATTAAAGTCAGCGACGTCTAAGGACTGATAGGCTGCCAAGTATTGAACACCTAAGTCATTGGAGACTTCCTGCTCACCGTTAAAGCTGAATAATAGTGCTTTCTGATCTTCGGTCATATCGAAAACACTGTCTTTAGCATTGTCAGAATAACGTACAACCAATTTGTGCTTACCAGCAGAAATCTCTCCACCTACTTGGTAAGAATCGATATCGTAATAAGGTTGTTCCTTCGCTTTTTTCGAAGCAAAACCGTAGTTAGCGTACAGAGCAAGATCCGCTAGACCAAATATTTTCATATCATGCAGTTTAGTGGTGAGCGCATATTTTCCGCTGTCGCCAACCATATCGCCTTCTACCTGACCGACAACACTCATATCGAGCTTCACTCCGGCTAAGTTTAGGTTATAGAAGCCACCACCCTGCCCGTCGTGCATCATCCAAAAATAGTCGTTAAGATCAGTCTGCGCCCGTTGATGAAAATCGCGGCCAGCCCACACTCTTAACTCCGGCTGTGAAGAGACGAAGTTAGTAACACTAGCATAAGTTTTCTTGAGTTTAACCCCTCCCGTTGTTGCCCACGAAGAGTCAGAGTAGTGATCGAACATCACAACAATATCCCATTTCGCGCCTTGTTCACCGGTGAATGTTCTGCTTAAGCTAAACTCGCCGCCGTTATTCTCGTTCCCGAGCCTGCCTGTTGCGTTGCCATTCAATGCCCCAGCTGTGTTCACATTTTTTTCATCGCTGCCTTGAAATGCTGCACCATAACGAGCGTAACCAGAAAAATTAAATCCTTCGACATCGGCAGCATAAATAGACGCTGAAAAAAGAGGAAGACTCACGGCAACACAAGTAGGGATGAATTTTATTGCTTTCATTTCATTATCCTTAATATTTTGCTTAAACTAATCGTACAATTTATTACTTTTACTAGGTAATAAGATATTTTTAATTCTGAGCATAATTAAATAACAATTTTATTTAATACACTATTTCATCTATAGTTAAATAAACCAATAGTTAAATAAACTAATCTGAAATAAATAACTCCGACAGAATTATTTTATTTCCTCACAGGCTTGAGATGAGTCATAACCACTAGGGATTTTCTTTATGGCAACATTAGTAAAACTAAATTCCAGCCCATTCATGCTATCCCAAACACCCGATAGATAAACGGCTTTATTGACAGAAGATAGATTCTCTGTCGGTATCAATGATGAAATCGGAAAATGACATCGATACCATGCCGAGCCCTCTGGGATAAGAGATTTTTCGATAGTCATAAATCGGCCAAAATCGACACTGCTGCCATCCATACGAAGTTGGATGTTATCTGAATCACCGTAGCTTGAGACATTCAGATCAATGGCTAAGAGATTCTCTGAATACGTCGACAGATCGCTATTTGAATCATCTTTGCCTAAGAAAACACCTCCATTTTGGGAAAATGTAGCGTGAACAGTCTGGTTGGTATCTTCTACATTTGCTCCGAAACTGTTTACTGGATACATTTCGCTCAAATCTTGTGATCCATTTTTATTTCCGAAGTAATACAAAGCAACTTCATCGGTTTGTAAACTCGGAATAACCTCAGTAGGAGTATCGCTATCTTTAGCAACATTACACGAAATAGGATCAATGGTCGGCTTTTCTTCTTTTAACTTATAGATAATGTCAGTAATCTCATAATCAAATTTCTCTTTCACATCTAGGTGAAAAGGCGTAGCGACGCTTTTTAGATTTATCGCTGTCGCTCCATCGACTGGTTTCATGCAGTTTACTGGAATGGTTACGCTTGCCCACTTGCCTGACTCCGTAAGAATATTTGACAGCTGTAAGCTGCTTCTATTAGGCCATTCATTGTCGATTGAGACTGAGAATGATGACGGAAAGGCGCTTTTCGGGCGGATTTTCAACGCTATGTAACCTGAACTGTATTTCTCCAGATTAAGTGGGCTATCTGATTTAATCATATACATGCCACTGCCATTTCCGGAAACTTGGACATCAGCGGTGTCTTTTTCACCATTATTGTTAATGAGCACTGCACCGATACTGTTCATTGAAACCTGTGCACCATTAACCTGCATAAGATTCCAATTATCTTTTTCAGATTGTATCCAGGAAGTAAAGCTCTCATTTGCTGACGTTCCTAATAAGATCAGTTCTTCGCTTTGTTTTACTTCTAGATTTTTAATCTCTTTATCAAAGTTACAACCAACCATCGAGGTAGACAAAATAGATAGAATAATAACTTTGCCATTACATAATTTCATGATTTCTACTCTATAAAAAATATAATTTAAAACAACTGGGATTATTCCCAGGGTGTAACCTTAACATTGCGATACTTTGCATAAACTGGAAGCCAATTATAAGAGCTGGGAGGAAAATGGCGATTGGCACTGATCCAGTTATTTATAAATAGCTGCATATAACTGCTCACCTTGGCATTTGCACGCCGAACTTGAATCCAGCTATTGCTATCTCGGTTAAAAACTTCCCAAGTCACACCATATTCATCAATTGAAAATGCGTATTTCTCCATGTTCCAAATAGATAGTCCATAACGTCCTAAATCAATATCAACAGGAGATTGCTGCCCCTTAATCCATATATTGGTATGCAAGAGGTTGGTTCCTCCCATCAATTCGATATCAACTTCGTAATGGCTTTCCCTTCCTGATTCGCCAACATACGTAAAGAACGAACTGATCGTTCCTGGAACTGAACCCGCTTGCATTTCAACTTCATAACGACCCTTGCGCATATATGCGTATGTACGCATCTCTGCACAGGTTTTAAACCCATTGTCGTGTTTCGCATGAAGTATGAGCAGATCGTTTTCTTTCCAGATATTTCCAGATCTCCAAGTACAGTCGAATTCGCTTCCTTGATTCTTCCAACCATCAGAAACAGACCACTGAAAACCACTCCAGTCCATTGCAAACGCACTGTTAAAAAAAGCAGTGCTGGTCAAAACAGTAAAAATAAACAGTCTAATCAGCATCATCATCGTCTCCAATAATTCTAATTTAAAGCATTTTTATCACTACCACTCTTTGAAATAATTTCTTGTATTACAGTGTTGCCAACTTTAGTGGTTATAAATTTTTTTTGTCTAGATTTGAGGCTCGTATTTGTCAGCAACAATAATATCTTTGATCTCAATTTTGGTCTTGATCACGTTCAAACGATATCCATGAAAAACTTTCTTGGAGTGATTTGAAATAAATCGATGGACTTTCATCATAGGTATTAAAAAGATAGCAACACTCACATATTATTGATTGTACGATTGAGTTCTCATCGTATAGGCTGTTATAAGATAGATACCAAATTGCTCTGTCTATTTGTTTATTTATATAGCACGGCACTTTATGCTTTCTATCTTCTTAATTTTAAAGAGGTTAAAATGATTAAAAAACGGTTACTTGTGCTAAATTTATTTAGCTGCGGTTTAATTGCGCTTACGGGTTGTACTGCCGAAACATCCACATCTAGTTCTAATAACACAAAGACTATCAACCTTCTGGCCAATAGCGATTTCTCGCAAGGTGTTGACGGCTGGTGGGCAGCGGGAGGCTCGCTAAAAGCGGTAGATAATATCGGTTGCATATCTTTTACAGCGAGTGGAAGTAACCCTTGGGATGTTATTTTAGGTCAATCTGGTCTAGCTCTTAAACAAGGTGAAAATTATACCCTCCGCTTCGATGCCATGGCACAAAAGGCCATTAGTGTAAAAACCATTGTCCAACATGATGGCGCGCCCTACACCAGCTATCTTGTCCAAGACGTTCCACTTGCCAACGAGTTCAAATCGTTTCATTTTTCTTTTAAACCTTCGGATAACGATGACAAAGTGCAATTGCATTTTCAGATCGGCACTCAGGCACCGACCACCGTTTGCGTTAAGCAGCTTTCGCTAACCGGCCCTGTTTACGAAAAGAAAGTCGATCTGGCCAAAGTGCGAGTGAATCAAGTTGGCTATTTTACCAGCGCGCAAAAGTATGCAACGGTAGCAACCGAAGAAAAGTCCCCCTTAACGTGGGCATTATTGGATGCGAAAGAGGCGGTGATTGCCGAAGGAAAAACGCTGCCATTTGGACTTAACAGTGCTTCTGGCGAGCAGGTTCAGCTTGTTGATTTCAGCCATGTCAAATCCTCGGCAAAAGGCGTAGTACTCGAAGTCAACGGTGAGCGAAGCCACCCATTTGATCTTGATGACAGTATTTACCGTGATATGAAGTACGATGCGCTTTCCTTCTTTTATCAGCAGCGAAGCGGCATTGATATTGAAGAGCAATATGTACAACGTGCCGACTTAGCTCGACCAGCGGGTCACAAACCGGAAATTGCCACGTGTTTCAACAAAAAAGACGCAAAAGGCAATAACTGGCCCGGTTGCGATCTGTCGCTCGATGTTTCAGGAGGCTGGTACGATGCTGGCGACCATGGAAAGTATGTGGTTAATGGCGGAATTTCGCTCTGGACTCTGATGAATTTTTACGAAAGAGAGAAACTTGCCAAGAAAAATGGCCAAAGCGCGTTCGCTGATGGCAAAGTCAAGATTCCAGAGAACAGCAACCAATTCAATGATCTGTTGGATGAGTCTCGTTGGATGATGGATTTTATGCTGGCCATGCAAGTGCAAGACAATCGTCAGATTTGGGTACCAGTCGGCGATCAATCTGAGCAACTAACCAACCTCAAACTCACAGCCATAAATGCGAATGGCATGGTTTTCCATAAGATCGCAGATGATTCTTGGACTGGAATGCCTTTGCCTCCTCACAAAGATCCCAAAGAGCGTTATTTGAGTTATCCAACGACGGCAGCGACGCTGAACCTAGCAGCAACAGCGGCACAATGTGCACGTGTATGGAGAGATCTGGATGATAAATACGCTGAGCGTTGCCTGTTAGCCGCCGAAAAAGCCTGGCAAGCCGCCAAAGTGAACAACCATGTTTATGCGTATGACAACTTTGTCGGTTCTGGTCCTTACGATGATACCAAGGTAGACGATGAGTTCTATTGGGCAGCGGCAGAGCTTTTTGCCACCACCGGTAAGGCAGAATACAAAGAAGCCATTCAGCGCTCTCCTTACTACTTAACCACCCCGACTGGAGATAGTGAGGCGACCGGAGATCTATATTGGCAAGGGGTGAGCGGTGCGGGAACTCTCACACTGGCTATTGTTCCAAATCGTCTCTCAGATGACGCAGTGCGTAAAGCGCGCGCGAATATCGTTGCAACAGCAGATGCTTATCAGCAGGCGATAGCTAAAGAAGGCTATCGTATCCCCTATCAAGCAAGCGAGTATCCATGGGGTTCAAACTCTAACCTAATGAACAGAAGCATTTTCTTAGGTATTGCCTACGACTTCACCAAGGATACAAAGTACGCCCAAGCGATAATGGATGCGATGGATTACATTCTCGGTCGAAACCCGCTCGATCAATCTTATGTCTCGGGTTACGGAAGCCGTCAATTGATCAATCCACATCACCGTTTTTGGGCGCATGCTGCTGACTCTTCATCACCTCTGGTTCCACCTGGTGTGATGTCTGGTGGACCAAACTCAATCAACTTCAGTGATCCTGTTGCCTCGTCAATGAAAGGAAAATGCATAGGACAAACATGCTGGAAAGATGATATTGGCGCTTGGACTTTAAATGAAATCACGATTAACTGGAATGCCCCTTTCTTCTGGGCAGTGAGTTTCCTTGATGAATATATTCAATAGAGCAATATCGTTTTAAATGGCAGACAAGTAGTTGAGAAAATATTCTCGGCTACTTGTTTTTATATGGGTTATTTTTGTATCGGCTGTTTCTATCGGTAGCGAGATTTTGTTGATTCTCGCGCAATCAGGCTAATAGGCGGTAAGCGGATAGCTTCCGATTCACCACTGAGCAAATTCAACGCACACTTCGCACTAAGCGCTCCAATTTCCTCAAGAGGCTGACGCAGCGTGGTTAAAGAAGGAGTAAAATACGGTGACGTGGGTAAATCATCAAACCCAATCACAGAAACGTCTTCTGGCACCTTGAATCCATTGTCATGCAATGCTTTTATCGCACCATAAGCACTTAGATCATTTGCAGCGAATATAGCAGAAAAGTAGACCTTCGATTTGATCAACTCGATCGTTTTCTCATAACCACTCTTAATACTAAAATCACCGTCAAGTATTAACTTTTCTTTGATATTAATTCCCGCTTCGTTTAGTGCTCGAACATAACCATTGTAACGATAGATGGCATCGTCATGATTTGGCAAACCTTTTATATGAGCTATGTTTACATGACCAAGCTGTATTAAATGTAGTGTCGCTAAATATCCACCTAGATTATTATCTAGCGATATTGAACGTACCTTATCTGCAACAATGTTGTAACCAACAGCAACAACGGGAATTGTTTCAGAAATTTTAACTATTAATTTTTTATCAACATTGCCAGAAATAATAATAATCGCATCAACATCACTCTTCATTAAATATTCTAACGAGTACGCCACCAAACTTTCCTGCCAACTGTTGACTGAAATTAGCAAAGAGTAGCCGTGTTTCGCTAGAAGCTTTTCCATGTCAATGAGAATGCTACTCGTATAAGGGCTATCGGGATTTTGCACGAGGACACCAATCGTCATTGAGCGTGTTTTGATCAATTTATCAGCATATTTTGGCGGCTTATAGCCCAGTTCTCTTATCGCCTGCTCAATCTTCTCTGTTTTATCATTTGATACATAAGAGGTTCGATTGAAATAGCGTGACACTGTACTTTGAGAAACGTTGGCTAGCCTCGCAACCTCATAAGCCGTCGGCATTTTTACTTTATCTGTTCTTTTCATAAAACCACTGAAGCTCACAACCAAGTTAGTCTCTTTTTTTAACATACCATTCTACACTCGCCAAAAACAACAAAAAAGAGGTTAATTATAAAAATCAACCTCTTGTAGTATTGAATTTAACAATATAGATAGGAAAAAATCATTCCAGGCCTAAAATATCGACCCGCAGTGTACTTCATACCGCAACTGAGCAACCAATGATATAGCTGCTCCAGCGTTTCCTGACCAACACCTAAAATCGCAAGATTCTGCAAAAACGCGGCTTTGCTCGACAGCAAATCATGACTGACCCGCAGATCAGGCCGAAGTGCCCGATAGGAAATTAAGTCGTCTAGCCAGCGTGTCGCGACCTCTTCACTCAGTGAAAACTGTGTTTGCAATTGCTCATGCGTGACTTGGAACGAGCAGTTAAAGCCTTCAGGTGCTGCAAATGGAATTTTCGCCGAACGATAAAGGGTGTGATACACGGTATCTAATAGTCTCTCCGCATACTGTTTCTTTCCTGCATACTTAAGCGCCGTGGCCACACTAAACTGGATCCCGCCCCAAACATCTTGAGCTTGAAAAGCATCATGCGGGGAACCATCAGAAAGTGTCATGTTTGCCACCCCCAAGTTAGGGCTATTGCGATGGAAATTGCGTTCATAGATAAATTCCAACGTTCTTTCGATGCGCTCTGCTTGAAATAGACCATCCAAACCAACCAGTTTCAAATAGGTATCGGCAACCAAAGCATCACCAAAACTGTTGTCTGAATCCAGAATCATCACTTGATACTGTCGCGTAAACGCTAACGGAGCCGTTGCAAGAAGATTCTGCTTCTTGCGTAATCTTTGCTCAATTCTCGGTACATCACTTTGTTCATCCACTCGATCAAGATAGGTATTCAGTATTAACTTGTCGGTGACTAAATCCCCGGTCAGTACTATCCCTAACGCTTCCAGTGGCTGATAATCTTTTCCGGTTAAATGCTTAGTTTGAATAGGCGTGGCATAAAAATGGTAGTAACCATTTTTTTCATCCCATAAGCTACTTTCAATCGTACTCAATGCGCGCTGAGATTGCTGCTTGTACTCTTCTGCTAAACTAGGCTCTTGCATAATATGCGCAAGCTCTCCCGCCGCTTTAAGGCCAGCAGCCCATAAACTCGCACAATAGATCGAGATGCCATGAGACGAAAGATTATCGAAGGTGTCATCCGTACCATGAACCAAAGGTAGCGAATCGCCCTCTTCTATCAGGCTCGATAAATAGTGGATGCTCTCTTTGACCGCGAGCCAACAATACTCCACAAGTTGTTTATTTTTGGTTTGTTGATAGTGGCGGTACACCATCAAAATAAATTTAGGCGCGAGATCTTTCCATTCTTTTACATTATGCCAACTGTACGCATCTGGCTTAATATCAAACGGGCTGCCTAAATCATGAATAACGGCACCATACAATGCTCGAGGGCCTTCATATTTTGCGTCATTCAGATCAGCAAACGGTTTGTCTTCATATTCCCAATATCTCCGTTTCGTGTCATCAGTCGATAATATCGCGTCAGCAAACGCTTGCATCACGCTACCATCAAGTTCAGGGAGCAGATACAAAATTGAGAATGAACCGTAGAAATAAACATCTAATGAGTTGAAAAATGGGTAATCCACACACTCCTTGACCAGAAATCTATTTTCACAATCCCACACCGTTGACTCGGAGAGAAATGACAAGGTATTCATCGCCATGGTTGAATAACGCTCTGCCGTCTCTTTATCCTGCATGTTCTGATTGGCTAGAGATAAAAAGTCATTTTGCTGCTTAACAATTTTTTCTTCAATTTTGTCAAGCTGTGGCAACACCTCTTTTATCATCCATGTGGCTCTTTGATGTTTCGGAAAGAAATTGGAGTACGCTTTCTCTGTTCTCAAATCATCAAGCCATATCTTGCTATGATCCATCACCTGTAAATAGCGCAAGTCGACCGTTTCACCCGGCTGCAGTTCCACTTGCACACATATCAAGGCAGTCACACTCTCACGTCCACTATAAATACCTCTATCAAAATGGCTACTGGTGCGTCCTGTTTTTAATGCATTTATAAGCTGGGTTTCGACTTTACTACTGTAGACAGAGGGCTTTACCGTTACCGTTATCTTCCCAGACTCAAGATCGGCTTTTCTAGCGACAACGCCATACTGTACTTCTCCTTCTATATCGGATGAGTAAGGTGAATCGCTGCGTAAACTGGCGCCAATAAACTCGACATCGCCATCCTCAATGTTGCTCTGACTATGCTTATGTAAAATCGCATTTCTGATCAAATAACATGCCGAATCCTGCACGCCGTGACGGGCTTTTTGATAGGTAGAACCGAGTAAGTTTTCCAGTGGTTGTGCCAGCGTGATCAGTTTGGTGCAGTCTGATAGGTTGGTGAGTTCGAATTGATTCCAGTGCAGCGGCAATGAGCACAATTTCTGCTCATTTTTCACTATCGGTGAAACCACTTTGCGGGTCACTTTGAGCGTGTCGATGCCTGCATACTGATACTGAGCAATCGGGTACAAGGCTTGATAGTGAATATCTTCGCTATTCATTGAGCGAACTTGATCAACGCTTTTACCGGTAAGAGAGACACAATCAGCCGAAGCGTTGATGAGCAAACCGTCAAAAAAATCCAGTGCAACCAAAAGCTGTGTCATCAGCGAGTTGGCATCTTGCTCAATGTGCTTTTGGGTTTTTTCAGTAAACTCCACCTTCCAACGCAAAAAATTGGACTGATTGTCACTGTAGAAATTCGAACTAATTAGGCTCTTTTTTATTGTTTCGATGGCACGTTCTTCACTCACACAGTCGAGCTTTTGACCATTAAATAGTGCTGGATAGAAATGCAAAAAACGTTTTAATTCTTCAAGATCTCTTATTGCTATATTGTCAATATTTATCGGTTCCATCACTGAAATATAGAAATCATTGAAATTAATAGAGCTTTCCGAACAGTCAACATAAACACCAGGAATAAAGCTAAAGTTTGGTGTCTCGCCTTTGGGTGTAAGGGTAAACGTCGAGCCTATTCCCCCTACTGCCATTCCCGTATTTTCCGGTGTTGTAGATACGGGAGTATACCAAGGTTGAATAAATTCAACTGCGTCACCTTTCGCACACAAATCACGCGCTATGCCATGATAAGTTGTGTATGGGATTTTATTCTTCATAGTTTAAATCCAATATTGAATATTTCATTTCAACTGTTAATATCAATAAAAAATGGAGATATTAACAATGTTCAAAATTAGTAAAGAAAAATTCGGCATGTTCGATAGCATAGTCATTAACAATCCAGAGATAGGTATTGAAATTGAGTTAATTACAGAATTTGGTGCTGTTATAAATAAATTTATATTCAACCACAGCCCCTTCTCTTTTATATCCGGTTATCAAACCAGTGATGAGCTTATAAAAGAACATCCCTATTTTTCACGTAGTGCAAAACTCTTTCCTTTTCCAAATCGCCTTAAACACGGTCGTTATTGCTACAAAGGTCATCATTATCAGTTGCCAGCTAATTTTCCTTGGTCGGAACACGCTGTTCACGGATTACTCTATAACCAGCCGTTTCAACTCCTTCACTGCCAAACAAGTGAACAGTCAGCAGAGGTGGATCTACGCTTTACAACCTCCTGTTTGCATCCCGGCTATCCATTTGCTTTTCAAATCGATATTAGATTCTCAATCACCATCGGCGGCTTATTGAGTTGCACCACGACAGTGGAAAACCAAGGAGTCACAGCCATGCCTTTTGGAGATGCTTGGCACCCCTATTTCTCTTTAGGAGCCCCACTTTCACAATGTTCTTTGACTATGCCTTTTTGTCACGAACTTGAGCATATTGATGACATGCCAACTGCTCTCACCTTTCCAAACGAACAATTCTTACAGGCAACCTCTCTGGATGGAGTTACGCTAAATCATTGTTTTTATTTCGATACTAGTGAGCCTATTCAACTGTCCTTACAGCGACAAGACCACGTTGCCTCACTGAATTACCAACAAGATCCCAGCTACCCTTATCTTCAGCTTTACACGCCTAACTCCGAAGCGTCTATTGCCATTGAACCCATGAGTTGCCCGGCAGATGCCTTCAACCACCATATTGGTTTACTGGAGTTGGCCCCCAAACAGCACCAGACCTTTCGCTGGCAATGCCAAGCCAATTACCAAGCGCGATAACAAGTTGAGAACAAAGGGCATGCTGCATGCCCTTTGGTTTATTAACCTAATCGCACCTCAATTACATGTTCGCCAGAGTTGCAAATCGGTGCCTTATTTCCTTGCACTAACTCGCCGTCGACGCGCATTTCGACCACACCTTTACTCACATTCTGTGGGTTGCTGACATGAATGTGGTAAGTCGCACCGCGAAACTTCCGAGTGAGTTTGAACTCAGGCCAATGACGCGGGATACAGGGATCAATAAGTAATCCATCCATTTCAGGACGAACACCTAATATCCACTGAGTCGCTGCTACATAGGTCCATGACGAGGTCCCCGATAACCAGGCATTTCGTCCTAGGCCAAACTGCGGGTGCTCATCGCCAAGGATGTTTTGCGGATAGCAGTAGGGCTCCGACTCGAACTGATCAAGCTGGTTATTCTTCGAAGCAGGGTTAATTTGACGATAGTATTCGTAGGCACGATCTCCGTTGCCCATCTTCGCTTCAGCAATCATTACCCAAGGATTGGAATGAAGAAAAATGCCGCCATTTTCTTTTGCACCGGGTGGATAGGTGGAAACGCCGCCAAGATCCGGGTCGAAGCCGTTGTAACCAGGAGTAGATAGCTTAATGCCGTTAACGGTATTCAACTTGTAATATACCGAGTTCAAAGCTTGGGTTGCACGCTCTTGGGGTGCAAAGCCTGAAATAACAGGCCAGCTTTGGCCATTGGTGTAAATCTGCCCCTGTTGATTTTGCTTTGAGCCGATTGGCTTACCTCGTTCGTCGAAATAGCGGACATACCATTCGCCATCCCAGCCAAAGGAGTTGACGGTGCTCTTCATCTGCTCATAGTGTGATTGGTACTGTTCTGCTAATGCTTGCTCGCCTCGTACCTTACAAAGGTCCAACATGTCGAGTAGCGCCTTGCCATACATATTCGCAACCATCAACGATTCTGCACCACGCGGCAGATTGACCGTATCGTTCCAATCGGCAAAACCAAGCAAAGGTAAGTCATGCTGCCCAGTGTTGGTTTGGGTAAAATGAATGGCCCGGCACAAATGCTCCCACACCTTCCCCACTTCCAGCGGATTGCCGCGCTTATCTTTCTGGTAAAAGGGGATGACCTTATCTAGGAAGTCGGTATCGCCCGTCTCTTTCACATACTGAGTTACGGCATAGATTATCCAGAGATGGTCATCCCCATAATAGTCTGGGCGATCCTCTTCTTCTCTTGAGTCGCCAGCATTGGCTTCCATCGTCGAAGGGAAAAACTGGTGCATCGCAGAGCCATTGGTATTCTGCACCGAAAGCAAGCGTTCGATGAACTCACGCGCTTCATCGGGCATATGCGCGATAACACCGAGGATATCCTGCGATGAATCACGAAAACCGATTCCACGAGCGCCATATCCTAGCTGGTATAGCGATAGGTAACGTGACCAGTTTTTCGTGGTATGGCACTGACGCGGATTGTGCACGTTGAGCATGGAGTTCATCGCCGGATCAGGCGTTTCAACTTGGATGGTGGCGAGATAGCGTTGCCAGAAACGCGCAAGCTCAGCAAACGCGAAATCGACCTGATGGTGATCTCGATACTTTTCTAACATCGCTTTCGCCGCATTCAAACTCGCCATTTGCGTCAGTTGCACCACGGTTCGTTCCGTCTGGTTTGGCGCTAACCAGCCGAGTCTTAAATTGAGAGCGCCGATATTGTCACCTCTCAAGCATTCGTCGTTGCCCAGTTCTTGTTGCTTGAGGGCCTCCGGCTCCGCCCAACTTCCATAGCCCATATTCCCGATGAACTTCTGCCGGTCACCAGAGAATGAAGTGGCAGGACGATCAGCCGTCATGATGTTGACTGCGTAGTCCCTCTTCATGAAAGCATATTGCTCTAGCACTATGTGACCACTCTCTTGTTGATGCGCTTTGACGATCATGGTTTGAGGAACCCAATCGGCATTGAGCAGCTGTTTCAATGCATCAAAGTGAGAAAACTCAAAAACAGGAACGACATCAAGGTGCAACTCGCTATCCGAGATGTTAGTAATTTTAATATCTTGCAGTAATACTTGATCGTCTTTCGGCACAAAGAAGGTGCATTCACAGCGGACTCCATAAGCTTGAGAAATAATTGTGGTGTAAGACAAACCGGTATGATTTTCAAAACGTTCCAGTGGTTTCAGTGTCGGCGTATAAAAAGGGGAGAAAATCACCTCATGCCCTTCTTTATTGCGCACTTTCAGATATATGGTTGAACCTTTAAAATCGGAGTTTGGTAGTTGAGCAATGTATTTAGTGATGCGATTGAGCGCAGGATCGCCTTTACACAGCAAAACACCACCATTGCTATCCACCAGCCCTCCAAAATTTAAGGTGCCAACATAATTACACCATTTAATAGGTGTACAAGGTGTTGTTGCCACATATTCTTTATTTTCATCATCAAAATACCCGAATTTCATCGTCACTATCCCTATCTCCTTCACAATGTGAAGGAGTTAAATTGAATGGTTTATAACTGTCTGCTGTATATATTCTAATTAACTGGCTAGTGAATTTTCACTCAACGCGTCAAACAGATGGATTGCATCGAGATCTAAGTACAAGGTTAATTCACTTGTTGTCACCTCGGCGGCTTGCGTTTCAACAATCAAAGATTGTTTAGCTATTTCTGTTTTCAATAAGATACTGGCTCCCAGCAACTCTTTATCTTTAATTTTTACTGAAAATGGTAATACACGCTCATGATCAATATGTTCAGCACGCAAATGAATATCCGTTGGACGAATACCAAGGTGCAACGCAAGATTCTTTGATGCCAACGCTTTAAATCGTTCAGGAAGCGGAATCTGTGTTTCCCCAAGTTCGATATAAAATGCGTTGTCTTTACTGATCAATTTGGCATCAAGCATATTCATAGATGGACTACCAATGAACTGGGCCACAAACTTATTGGCTGGGCGCTGAAACACATCCGTCGGCGTTCCTACCTGAGCCACGTAGCCATCTTTGAGTATCACAATGCGATCCGCCAGCGTCATCGCTTCAATTTGATCATGCGTGACATAAATTGTGGTCGTTTTCAGTTCACGGTGAAGCTGTTTGATCTCTTCACGCATGACGCCACGCAATTTGGCATCCAGGTTTGAGAGCGGCTCGTCGAATAGAAAGACTTTAGGCGTTCGCACCATGGCTCGTCCCATGGCAACACGTTGGCGTTGCCCACCGGAAAGTTCCTTTGGCTTTCTGTCAAGCAGAGGCTCAAGCTCCAACATTTTCGCCGCTTTACGTACTTCAGCATCAATATCCACTTTCGACATGCCTTTCAGCTTCAGTGCAAAGGCAATATTTTCGTAAACGGTCATATGTGGATACAGCGCATAGCTTTGAAAAACCATCGCTAAATCGCGATCTTTTGCGTCGACTTTATTCATCAGCTTATCGCCGACATAAATCTCCCCCGAGGTAATGGTTTCTAAACCAGCCAGCATGCGCAGCGTGGTCGATTTGCCACAACCAGATGGGCCTAAGAAAACCACAAACTCACCGTCATGTACGGTAAAGTCGAAATGCTTAACCACATCAACATCACCAAAGGATTTTTTAATATTTTTGAATTCAACTTTAGCCATTATTGGGTCTCCTTGGCACGATCTAATAACATGTTTTTATAAGCAATCGCGCTCTGTTTTAATGTTCTTTTCTGAGTTGGATAATCGACGTATACCATGCCAAAGCGCTGTGAGTAGCCAAACGCCCATTCAAAGTTGTCCATCAAGCTCCAGGCGAAATAACCATCGACCTGCACACCCGCGTTAATTGCCTCATCTAACGCCTTTAGATGTTGTTGAAAATAGCGCACACGCTGTTCATCGTTTACTTCACCGTTGAGATAGTGATCGTCACCCGCCGCGCCGTTTTCAGTGATGTAAATAGGCGGAAGATTGGCATAACGCTCTTTTAAACTGAGCAGCAAGTCGGTCAATCCTTGCGGATAGATCTCCCAGCCGATATAGGTGTGTTCACTCTCTGCCTGCGTCACCGTCTCAATATCACCACTTTCGTTATAACGTACAACGTTTCTGGTGTAGTAGTTGATTCCGATATAGTCGACTGGTGCTGAAATGATCTCAAGATCTCCTGCAAGTACCATCGGCATGTTGATAAAATGGCGTTCGGTGACAAGCGCTGGATACTCTCCTTTTAAAACAGGATCGATAAACCAGTGATAGTTTTCTGCTTCACTGTATTTTGCCGCTCCAATGTCTTTCTCCGAATGCGCATAGGCAGGTGAGGCATTGAATACCACTCCGTGTTTTGCCTTCGGTGCATTGCGGCGTAGAACCGGCATCGCTAGCCCATGGGCCAGCATAAGGTGATGGGACGCCAGAAAACCTTCACGTTCCCCCAAAATGCCAGGCGCATGCACTCCCCAGCGGTAGCCTAAAAACGCGGCGACAAACGGTTCATTTAGCGTGGTGTACACCTCTATCTTATTGCCAAAATGACGGCTCACTACCTCGGCATAATCAGCAAACTTGTAAGCCGTTTCTCGGTTGAGCCATCCCCCTTTATCTTGCAGATACTGCGGCAGATCCCAGTGATAGAGGGTGACAAACACCTTCATACCATGTGCGTGACATTCATCGATAATCTGCTCATAGAATTTGAGTCCCTCCTGATTCACCACCCCATCTTGCGGGAGGATGCGCGGCCAGGCGATGGAAAGGCGATAAGCATCAACACCCAAACTGCTGATCATTTCAACATCTTGCTGCCACAGGTGGTAATGGTTACAAGCGATGTCCCCATTTTCACCTTTATCCACTTTGCCCTCTTTTTGACAAAAGGTATCCCATATAGACGGTGTACGTCCTCCTTCTGCCACTCCACCTTCTATTTGATAAGAGGAGGTGGCGACACCAAATATAAAATCGCTGCTACGCAATCGCGAGGAATGAGGAAGCTCATATTTATTCATTGTCATAACCTTATAAATCTAACCTTTTACTGCACCAGACGTTAGCCCACTGATCATCTGCTTTGAGGCAAACAAATAGGTAACCACTAAGGGCAAAATCGAAATTGTAGTACCGAGCATCACCGCCCCCCACGGGGTGTTCGGTATACCTTGGACACTTCTTAACGCTTGGGTAATCACGTAGTTTTCTGGTGTGGTGAGCACAACAAGTGGCTGCATGAACATGTTCCAGAAAAAGACAAATTGGACGATGGCCAAGGTAGCAAGAGCGGGCTTCATCAATGGCAACACCACACTCCAATAGGTTCTAAACTCACCGGCACCGTCTAACTTAGCGGCTTCCAACAACTCCTTAGGAATCGATGCCACCACATGTTGACGCACGAGGAATATTCCAAAAGGTGTGGTGGTAAATGGCAGCCACACCGCCACATGGTTATCCATCAAGCCGATAAATTTCACGATCATGAAGTAAGGGATTAGACTCAGAACAGGCGGAATCATCATCGAACCTACCAACATTCCAAATAGAATATTTCTCCCTTTAAATTTGAATACAGCGAATGCATATCCCCCCATACTGCAAAACAGTAGTGAGATGGTTGTACCGATGAAGGCGACATACACGGAGTTAAACATCGCCTGCCAAAAAGGCATGATCTCTTTCAATTTGGCGTAGTTGATGGCGAGACTGTCGCCAAGGGCGAAACTAATCCCTGTTCCAAAAATCTCTGCACGATCCCGAGTGGAAAGCAAGGCTGACCAAACAAATGGGAAAACGGTCACGATGGCGGAGATAATCAGGATGATGGCCAACAGTATCATCATCATTTTGGTGACTATTTCGACCGTGTTGTCTCTTGATTTATGCACACCCATTGACACAGCCTTAACCGATTGTGTAGACATCTTAATGCTCCCCTAAGCCTTTTTTACCAAAAAAGAAGAATTGAACTAAGGTACATGTTGCGATAAGGGCAAACAGGAGCCATGAAATGGCCGATGCCGTCCCCATCTCTAACCATTCCCAACCCACTTTGTACAAGTACATAGAAATGGTTAAGCCAGCTTGCCCGGTACCACCGCCACCGCGAGTAAGTACAAACGGTTCTTCAAACAGTTGTAAGTTGCCGATGATGGTCATCGTGACAGCGAAGAAGATGAATGGGCGGATCATCGGCAATGAAATATTCCAGAACCGACGAAACGCATTGGCACCATCCATTCTCGCCGCTTCCAAAATTTCCTTCGGAATGGTCATTAAGCCCGTGGTATAGAGCACGATGTTAAAACCGGTGTACTTCCAGAAAACCATAATCGCAATCGACGGCTTAATCATGGTGGCATCATCTAGCCAGCGGATAGGCTGAAAATCATTTACCCAGGAAAATGCCCACCCAAGTAAGGTGCTGTCCGCGAGAGCTATCAAAGTCTGGTTTATGATCCCGGAACTGGGCGAATACATGTTGAAAAAGATCAGTGAAGCCGCGACCGTCGACGTGATATACGGCAGAAAGTAAGCTGAAGTTAGCCAGTGACGTAAACGGCCCCCTAATGAAACGAGAATGTACGCGATTGGGATGGCGATAAGATGCTGCGCCACGCCAGAGGTGATCGCCAGCCAAAAGGTGTTTTCGAGTGAACGCCAAAGCCACGGATCGGTGAGTGCGACTTGGTAATTTTCCAAACCGACAAAGCTCATCGCGCCCAAGCCTTCCACCGGATTCCAAGCGTGAAAAGAGAGATAAATCGAAAACAGGAGTGGAAAAACCCCAAAAATAGAGAAAATAAGGAGAAACGGCAGAAGAAAAGTATAGGGTGTAAGCGCTTTCAAATTTAGATATGAAAAAATGCGTGCAGCCAATCCTGTTCCCATGACGTTGCTTGTTGCTGATTTCATAGTAACGACCTCTTACAAAAGGAGACGCGAGATCACGTCTCCTAATTGAATATGTAATTTTGTTATAAATTGCGAGTTCGACGCTTGATGAGACGCTCTGCTTCTTTAAGCGCAGTTTTGATCTCTTTTCCTTCATCAAGCACTTCCATCAGCGCGTTTTCCAAAACGATAGAGCGAGCGACGTGATCCCCTTTTGCTGGCTGAACAGGTTTAATGTTTTTCGCAACATCGGCGAAAAGAAGTCGCGCTTTTTGTCCACCTAAAAATGGAACTTCTTGTTGAAACAACGCATCGTCATAAGTGGTGACATTGGCAGGAAAGGCAGCGATCGTTTCAAAGTGCTTTAACTGAACATCACGCTCTGTCGTCATGTATTCGATAAGTTTCCACGCTTCATCCTGATGCTTGGACTGCTTAGGAATAGAAAGGAAAGAACCACCCCAGCTACCGTAAATGCCATCCGGCAGATGTGACACCGCCCATTTACCCGCGGTATCTGGTGCAATCCAGTTCTTCAAGTGACCAAGCAACCAAGCTCCTGATAGCTGAGTGGCAAAAGTCGCGTTACGAAAACCTTCATACCATTCGTTAGACCAAGCAAGAATTCGACCATCTAGCCCCTTGTCACGAATTTTCTTCGCCACCTCAAACGCATGTACAAAACGCTCAGAGGTGACCACAGGGTTGCCCTCTTTGTCAAAATACAATCCTTCACCTTCAGGTACGGTGGTAAAGATGATTGCTTGAGCCACATCGGCGGCTGACGGGATCAACTGAATGTTGAGTTTTTTGAGCTTTTCGCCTGCCGCAATGTAGCTGTCCCAATCCTTGATGGCCTGATTGATATCGATACCCGCTTTCTCGAACAGGTCAGTACGGTAGTACATAACACCCGGCCCGAGATCAACAGGCATGCCGTAGACATCGCCGTCTGCGCCTTTTCCTTGAGCCCACGCATACGGGGCAAAACGGTCTTCAAACTTGTTCGCGCCATACTGTTGCGATAGGTTCACTAAACCACCAGAGGCGACAAACGGACCAATTTTTTCCACATCGACAACAATCACATCGCCAGCGCCAGACCCAGTGGCTAAGTTGGTGGTCAACTTAGTATGGTGATCACCGTGGTTGTTCATCAGGTAGTCCACTTTAATACCTGTTTTTTTCTCAAAATCAGGTAGCAGTACCTTTAAACTACTATCAAAATCTGGGAATCCGTCGAAGCGGATAGTGTTTTCAGCGGCAGCAGATGTGTTAGCAAGTCCTAATAGAACCGCGCTTGTTAGCGCTAAGGTCTTAAAGTTCATGGTCTGTCCTTAGGGTTAGATAGAGTTGAGTAAGTTCTTAACGGAACTTCTTGTCACTAGTGACGGCGACAAGATGAAGTTCACGTCGTTCTTCTGGTTATTAAGTTTTTTAATGGTTAACTGCACAGCTTCTGTGCTCATTTCCTCAATTGGAAAATGGATAGTGGTGAGGCGTGGTGTGAGGTAACGTGCAAAAAGAACGTTATCAAACCCCACCAATGATATTTCCTCAGGTACTGAGATCCCTTTATTTTTCAAAACCTCCAGTGCCCCAACCGCCATATGGTCGTTAGAGGCAAATATGGCGGTAAACTTCACATCGCGGTTTAGCAGTTGCTGCATCGCAAGCATTCCCGTCTCTTCGGTAAATCCAGCCGCACAAACCAGTGCTTCGTTGTACTCAAGCCCCGCTTCTTCTAGTGCTAGGCGATACCCCCGTAACCGCCCACTGGCATCTGATTTATCTAGAGGCCCGGTAATACAAGCAATATTCTGGTGCCCCATTTGCAGCAAGTGTTGCGTCGCCAGCTTTCCACCAGCTTCATTATCGATATCGATACAGCTGGACGACATATCAGCGATCACTCGGTTTATGACGACGAGAGGAATACCCTGTTTTTCCAGACTGAGTAAATAGTCATCACAGAGATACTGAGTATGGAGAATTAGCGCATCCACTTGACGACCCAAGAGGAACTCTACCGACTCTCGTTGACCTTGCTCAGTATTCGACCCTGCCGTAACCACAGCGTGATAGCCTAAACGCCGTAGTTTGCTTTCAATGCAATTCAACAAACCCGAGTAAAAGGAGCTGCCCAGCTCAGGCACCACAATACCGACGCTTCCAGTTCGACTTGACGCCAACGCTTTGGCGATTGAGTTCGGGCGATACCCTAACTCTTTTATCGCCATCTCTACTTTCACTTTCTTGTCATAACTCACTGGAGTTGTACCATTGATAACCCGCGAGACTGTCGCTTGTGACACCCCTGCGCGTTCGGATACATGCTTTATTGTGATCACCCAGAACCCATCCTTGAAATCGCTTACAAATCGATTATTCAGGATTCATGACCGTGAGATCGTGAGCTTCATCACGAGAAACTAGGCGCTGTTTCAGTGGGTCAGTAATAATTGGAAGTTCTTTACGTTTTATATCACACCGTGAAATTATTTCATGAGTTGTCTCTTTTCTCGCGTCAGAGAGACTTTTGCGCTTTGTCTGCTTGTCGCACAACAAGACAATCGGTGTTTTCGAAGGACCAAGAGAGAAAAATGAACAGCAAGTTTATGCCGTTAACTCGATTTCGCGGCGCAGCGTTTACCAAGCTCTGCGAAGCGCTTCAATCGACGTGGAATGTGAGAGATTGAGCCGCCGCAAACCGTTTCACCACCGCACTTTTTTGATACTGAGATGCGCGGGTTCGCGTCTGACTGGGCGTTTCGCCAAACAGCCGCTTGTAATAGTGATTAAACGTACCGAGATGATAGAAGCTAAAGCCAAGTGCAACGTCGCAGATTGCCCGCTGCTGCGATTGATCCAGTAATACCCGTCGCACCGCATTCAAACGGCACTCTCGCAAAAACGTCGCTGGGCTCACGCCAAGTTCTTGTTCAAAACAGTTGTGCAAGGTGCGCTGGCTGACACAGGCGATGGCACACATCTCGCTAATACTCAATGGATATTCACCGTTGTGATCAATGTATTTATATAGGCGCCGCAGCGCCTGACGCCGAGCATGGTAACTGCGCGGTTCACGTTCAGGCGACACTTGAAACGCGCTAAGACGATCCATCACCGCAGTGCGCAGCATGGCGTGCAGATGCGCTTGTGCAGCCCCTTCTTCAAGCAACTTCTGTCCGAGTATCGACAGCGGACTCAACGCATCTCGAATCAAATTCACCAGCGACCAGCAACCGTGTTGCGGCACGCTGTTTTCAACCAATACCGCCGTTTCCCACTGGGCGCTCTCCCACCGACCTTGACCGCCATATTGCAAACCGTTCAACAGCAGATCGCGCTCAATGACAATGCCAAAAATATGAAAATCCTGTGGTGTCGCCAATTCAAAGGATTCCTTCGCCGGACGAATCATTAATTGATGCGTCTGCGCTTGCAGACCATTTACTTTAGGCCGTTGACTGTCCATCGAAAAACCAATCCAAACCGCATTGGGGTTGACACAACACTCCTGATGGACAGCGTGACTGGTGTATTCCTCAAACAAATGCAAACCGGGCAACTTTATTTCATCCAGATACCCATTAAATTGCCCTGCACCGTGTTGATTATACTTTTGCTCCCAAGCACTTAGGCTTTGCGCCTGCTGATTGACATCAAAACTGTATTGTTTGCACCTCGTTGGTGCGCATGAATTCCCTTCATGAAGCAATTGAACCAAATTCATTTTCACCCTCTTGCACCAGCATTAAGCGCCATTCAATTTATCTTACTGTTTTTATTGGTTTATTTAACTTTGCCTATTTCCGTCATGCTCGCGGAACAGTTTTCGCAGTAGTTCTTGCAGTAGTTCTTGCAGTGATATTCCAAGACAAATAGCAATGTTCAGGCCGCTCAGCCCTGAGCAAACCAACACAACCAAACTGTAACGATGTAGAGAGGCACAATGCGTTCACGCTACCGATATCAATTAGGCAGTCAGATCTACCAGTTTGCTTCTTTGAAAGAAGTGATGGCGAAGGCATCGCCGCTGCGCTCCGGCGACCAATTGGCGGGGGTGGCCGCCACATCAGCAGAAGAGCGTGTGATTGCGCAGATGGTGTTGGCGGATCTGCCCCTTAAAACCTTCCTCAACGAAACCTTGATTCCGTACGAGGACGATGAGATTACCCGTCTGATCATCGATGAGCATGATGCCCGCGCATTCTTGGAGATCGCGCATCTCACTGTCGGCGATTTTCGTAACTGGCTGCTGCAAGAAACCACCACTCATATGGAGTTGGCGCGGGTTTGCGCTGGCATCACGTCCGAAATGGCCGCGGCAGTCAGCAAAATCATGCGCAATCAGGATCTGATTCTAGTGGCGAAGAAGTGTCAGGTGACCAGCGCGTTTCGCAACACTATCGGTCTGCCCGGTCGTTTATCCACCCGTTTGCAGCCTAATCACCCGACCGATGATATGAGCGGTATTGCAGCATCGATTTTTGATGGCCTGATGTACGGCAACGGCGATGCCGTGATTGGCATCACCCCCGCCACAGACAGCGTGAGTCAGGCGATTAAACTGATGAAGCTGATGGATGAAGTGATTCAGTATTATGACATCCCGACTCAGTCGTGCGTGTTGACCCATGTAACGAACACCATCGAAGCAATTGAGAGAGGGGCGCCTGTCGATTTGGTGTTTCAATCCATCGGCGGCACCGAAGTGACCAATCAAGGGTTCGGTATCAACCTCAATGTGATTGCCGAAGCCTATGATGCCGCTCTTAGCCTCAATCGCGGTACGGTCGGCAACAACGTAATGTATTTTGAAACCGGCCAAGGCAGCGCGCTGTCAGCCAACGGCCATCACAACGTCGACCAACAGACCTGCGAAGTACGCGCCTATGCACTGGCGCGCAAGTTCAAACCGTTACTGGTTAACACCGTGGTCGGCTTCATCGGCCCGGAATATCTGTTTGATGGTAAGCAGATAACCCGCGCCGGGCTGGAAGATCACTTCTGCGGCAAGCTGCTTGGCCTGCCGATGGGATGTGACATCTGCTACACCAACCACGCTTACGCCGATCAAAACGACATGGACAATCTGCTGACGCTGCTCGGCGTCGCTGAATGCTCGTTCATCATGGGCATTCCGGGCTCGGATGACATCATGCTCAACTACCAGACCACCTCGTTTCATGACGCGCTCTACGCCCGCCAAGTGTTGGGTTCCCGTCCTGCTCCAGAATTTGAGGCCTGGCTGAAGAAGATGGAAATCTTCCATCAGGATGAAGGGAAGCAACTCGCCGACCAGTTGTCGCCGCACTTTAGCCAGCCACTGCGACTGATTCAGGAGGCCGTATGAGCAAAACGCCGACTTCCTCGTTGATCCATGAGGATCCATGGCACAAGTTGCGCCAGTTTACCCAGGCGCGCATCGGACTTGGCCGCGTGGGCACCAGCATTCCAACCCAAGAGCTGTTGCGTTTTCAGCTCTCGCACGCTCAAGCGATGGATGCGGTGCATGTGCCGCTCAACGAAGCGGATCTGATTGATTCCTTAGCGCAAAAACCGGCCATTGTGCCCTATTTGCCAGCGTTTTCGCTACATAGCCAAGCCCGTGATCGCCTCACGTATCTGCAACGGCCCGATTTGGGCCGCAAGCTTGATGATGCCTCGATAGAACGTTTGAAGCAGCACAGCGATAGCACGCCAAGCCCGTACGATCTGGCGATTGTCATTGCCGATGGTTTGTCCTCTTACGCCATCAGTCATCACGCGGCGCCGTTTATCGACGCCTTAATCACGCAGCTCCATGCCGACCAACGACATGACTGGCGTATCGCGCCATTGAGCATCGTGCATCAGGGCCGCGTGGCGGTCGGTGATGACGTGGGTGAAGCAATAAACGCACGCGAGGTGTTGGTGTTGGTGGGCGAACGTCCGGGGTTAAGTTCCCCCGATAGCTTGGGGCTGTATCTGACTTGGCACCCACAGCGTGGTACCGAAGATTCACTGCGCAACTGTATTTCCAACGTGCGGCCGCAAGGGCTTCCTTATGAAGCAGCCGCGATGAAATGTTTCTATCTGCTGGCGGAATCGCGGCGGCTCAAACTCACCGGTGTTGGACTAAAAGATCGCTCCGACGATGCGATTCTCGAACAGCAACGAACTCAATTTTTCTCTTTAACTTCAACGTCATAAAATAAGGAAATTCATATGACCACATCAAACGACTATCTGGCACAACGCCAGCTTAAGCGGGGTGCCGCAGGTTGGATCTTGCTGGCTGGCTTGGGCATTTCGTACGTCATCTCCGGTGATTTCGCCGGTTGGAATTTTGGTATCGCTCAGGCTGGCTGGGGCGGTTTTGTTATCGCCGCAGTGCTGATGGGAATTATGTATCTGGCCTTGGTGCTGTCGTTGGCAGAAATGTCTGCCGCGATCCCCGCTGCAGGCGGCGGTTACAGTTTTGCACGCCAAGCCATGGGGCCGATGGGCGGTTTTTTGACTGGCCTTGCGGTACTCATCGAGTACTCTTTGGCTCCGGCCGCCATCGTCATCTTTATTGGTTCAGCAGTCAATGAACTGATTGGCCTTGATGGCCCACTGGTTTATGCGCTTTTCTATTTGGCTTTTGTCGGCATACACATTTTTGGCGTTGGCGAAGCACTGAAAGTGATGATGGTGATCAGCGGCCTAGCGGTGTTGGCGATTCTCGCCACAGCCGTTGCGCTTGTGCCTGAGTTTAACAGCGCCAACCTGTTTGATATTGCACCCACCCAAGGCGGCAGTTTAATGATGCCTATGGGGCTCTACGGCGTGTGGGCAGCCTTGCCCTTTGCGATGTGGTTGTTTCTTGCTGTTGAAGGCGTACCACTCGCAGCGGAAGAGGCCAAAGATCCGCAAAAGGATGTGCCGAAAGGGATTATCGCTGCAATGCTGTTTCTGCTGTTTACCGCGGTTTTGGTTGTGGTATTACTCAGCGGCGCGGTCGGTGCCAAAGTGATTGGCGAGAGCGCGGTTCCTTTGGTGGACGCATTAAACCTTTCAGGCCACGCACAGTTGGCAACGTTTGTGAACATTCTTGGTCTGGCAGGGTTAGTTGCCTCGTTTTTCTCGATTATCTATGGCTATAGCCGCTTGGTGTTTGCTCTGTCCCGCGCTGGGTATTTGCCGAAAAATCTCTCACTCACCAGCAAGCGCAAAGCACCGGTTCGCGCGCTGATCTATCCGGCGATGCTCGGTTTTATCATTTCGCTCACGGGTGAGGGAGATTTGATCCTCGCCATGGCGGTGGTTGGGGCAACGATCTCGTATGCGATGATGTCGGCCAGCCACATCCTGCTGCGTATTAAGTTCCCACAGATGCCTCGTCCATACAAAACCCCCGGTGGCATCGTCACGTCTGCTGTAGCCTTCGTACTGTCGATTGTCGCGCTAACCGGTGTCTACGCCTATGACGTACGCGCCTTCCTCTTTACGCTGGCGCTGTTCGCTATCGGTATGCTCTATTACTTGCTCATTGGTCAGAACAATTTAATTGCCAAAACCGCCGAAGAGGAGTTTGCCCTGCTTGACAAGGCGCAAGGCGAGCTTGAAGCGGCCTAACTGAGTTTTTCCTCAAGCCAGAGCGAAAAGAGAGCGCGATTCTCACTCTCGCGATGAGAGTGAGAATCGTCGAGGCGTAGTCTAGTTAAGGCTGCGCCGCTCCCATCTTCCCTGCTCGAAAAAGGCCAAGCCTTCTTGCTCAAAACGCGCCAGATAGAGCCACTGGTTTTCCACCAGTTGTCTGACAATCGCATGTTGCCTGATGACCGATTCAATCGCTTTTTCCGGCGCATCGATCACCACCGTCAATCTCAACGGCTCATGACGCCACCGCGAACCGTCATGCAGCGACTGAAGAGAGAGACCGATGCGCAAATCGCCGCCATTGCCTTCAAACACCCCCAAACGACCACCCACCACATTGTGCAGCGTTTTATTACCCGAACCGTAACGACGCGGGTCAACCGTGGAGGCGTAATATTGCATATTGATCCAGTTGGTCACCACCATCGGCGCAGTCATGATTTGCGCCAGCAAAGTGGCGTCGAGGTCGGCTTCACTGCAATACTCGTGCAAAAACGTGCGGCCATGCAATGGGATGCCGCGCGTGCGTTCTCTGGGCGCAATGATAAACGCGGCGTTATTCGCTAGCCCCCATTCCGGACGGGTTTGCGCCCAATCGACGCTGCGACGCTCCATCTCTTTGGCTACCTTGCTGGGCTGATTTGAATCCGCTTTGAGTCCGATTTGTGGCACGCGCTCTGCCCTTGCACTGCTTGAGGCAGCATCCAACGTCGCTTGCAATTCGCTCAGTTGTTTTTTTGTCGGATCGTCTAGGCTACCGATATCAAACAAGCGCAGCGCCTCTGTGGTGGTATTGTGCAACGCCGCGACAAAATGTGTGCTGTCTGGTATCACCACACCCCGCTGACTCAAGCCTTCACGCACCGCTTGTTGATTGAGTATCTGCGCCAACGCGCGGGCGTTGACTTCACCAGTTTGGCCGCAGCAGGCACCGCAGTCCAGACCAGCGCGCTGCGGGTTATTGGCGGTTTCACTGCCATGTCCAACTAACAGCACGATCGGCGCTAAGTACTCGGTCAAGCCCATCCCTTTTAAGGCATTTTCTGCCAGCATCACTTGTTGCTCTGTATCAGCAAACAACGTCGGGCGCAGTTGTTTCGTGTTGGCAAGCGAGAGCCCCGGCATAGCGGCGTTTTTGCGCTTCGCTGTCAAAGGCAACGCCCGTTTGACCAGTTTTCCTACATACCCCAAACCTAACGCCTCCACCAGCGTAAAGGTCGAGGCAGGCATACGCTGAAACATCGACCAGCCCGTCTCCCGCTCTAGCGCTTGTTCCCGTTGCTTGGCGATCTTGGCGTCTTGCTCCGCACAGCCAGAGCTATCACACACGGAAACACTCGGTGCTAACAGGCCCGGCAATTGCGGACGCTTGATCTGTGTGCCAATCGGATCGTAGCTGATGGGGAGGCCAAAAAAGCCAGCAAAACCCAAGGTGGCAATCTGATCCGACTGCGCTTCAAGGTGCCGGCGAATCACCTCCGAGCGCACATCGATACAAAATGCCGCTTGCACGCTGGGCTGCGATGACACTTTTGTCACTGGAAGCGCCAACTGTTGGCACAGCTGACGCTGATAGCTCAGCTCATGGGCACGCTGCCAAATCAGCCGCACCTCGCTCTTGCGCGGATCATACTGCTGAAAGTGTTGCTGCCATTGCTGCTGCCAGCGCTGCCATACCGAGCCAGAATGGCGCGCTTTGTCATCCACCAAGCACTCCCAACTCAAGCGGATCGCCAGTAAATCGACCAGTGAGTTCTCCTCTTGCTGCGACAAGTTAGCCTGCCATTTTAGATAAGCGCACCACGCCCCCCAACCGCTGACACGATACATCAACGCTTGTAGATAATCGTGCCAGTGCTCGGGGGCAATATTCAGTTGAGTTAACGCTTGGCGAATTTGTTCTTGTGCGTCTAACGCCATTTGATTGGCGAGCGCCGGAATGTGCGGCGCTTTCATCAATAGCGCGACACTGTGATCGTGGCGCAGCGTCTCGCGCCAACTTTGATAAAGGCCAATGTCGCTGTGAGGATGCCAGTCAGCTTGATCTTGGTCGAAATAGGCGGCGCAAAACTGCGCGATCTGATGAGTGACGGTGTCACACCAGGCTGGTTGTTTGAGTAAGTTTCGCTGGCTATCTAAGGTATCGCACAGCAAAGGGGCTGGCGAAGAAAATTCATCGTTGCCATTGAGGGCAGTTAGCGCGCGCTCCCTATTCCATTCTTGGGCAAAACAGGGCGACGTCAGCGCGTGCGAGAGATCTTGCGCGCTAATCGCACCGCTCTCCCACAGCTGGCGATAGTAGGCCAGCGGCATTGCCAGCGGCGAACCAGCCAGTTTCGCAAGGTGGTGAGCCACTTGGTTGAAGGGCTTGTCAACCCATGACCAATAAGGATTGACCGCAATCATTCGATCCAACGGCCAGTTTGGCGCGATACTGTTGCAGGCGGACGAAATCGCCGAGTGCAGCAGCGCGGTAAAGTCACGTTCATCACGAAGCTGGGCGGTCATATCAGTTCTCCATAGGTTGTTTTTTGACCTTTCACCTGCGTTTGCGCCTGTTCATGGCTGAAGGTGACGGGCCAGACTTTAAAGGTGAAGCGAGTGAAGAGTTCATCCAAATAAAATCCGTTGTAAGCCCACGGATAAAGGCGTTTGACCAGAGCATGATGCGCGTAATGACGTATTGCCACCTGCCCAACATAGAACAAGCAGAACACGGCGCAGACAAAAGCTAACAGCATCGGCTGGGTTTGAGCATGACTAGGGGCGATGTGGGCAAAGGCGCTGTGCCACAGCAGGTAAAGGTGCAAGACGAAACTACTTTGCAACGCACCCAATGCGATGGCAGGCAGTGATGTCGATGCGCGACGCCAAAACAGCGGCGAAAGGCCAACAATGAGAATAACGCTCACCGCCACAGGCAGGGAAACGCTTGGCCACCAAAGTTGCCAAATAAACAAGGTGCCAGTAACGAGGGCGGCGGAGAACAGCACTGCACTTAACATCCCTTGGATGGTTTGCGCCTGCGGCTGATAATCTTGCCGTACCGTTTGCTCGACCACGTCGCCCGCTGAGAGGAAACTGTAGGCTTTGTACAGCGAGTGAGCGAGCAAATGCAGCAGTGCCAACTCGTACAATCCAAGGCCAATTTCCATCAGCATAAAGCCCATTTGCGCGCAGGTTGACCATGCAAGGCGAACTTTAATGCTGATGCGCGTCATCATCACCCATCCGGCTAACAGCGCCGTCAAACTGCCGACCACCACCAGTAAGGTTTGCGCAGCGGGGGCCAAACTGATTAACGCCGCCAGCGATATCAAGACAAATCCCCCCATGTTGACCACCCCGGCGTGCAACAGTGCAGAGACCGGCGTCGGCGCTTCCATCACCTGAATTAACCAGCCATGCAGCGGCAATTGGGCGGTTTTTAAAATCGCGGCAAAAGCAAACAGCAGTGCGGCCAAGTTCAATGAAAGAGGAAGATGTTGCCACTGCGCCAGTTGTTGGCTGATGGCGGAAAGGGAGAATGTGCCCAAAGCATGGTAAAGCAAACCAAGCGCGCCAAGCAGACAGAGGTCGGCCAGTCGGCTAACGATAAACTTTTTGTGCGCGACGATTTTGGCCGCTTTGCGATCGCGATAGTGGGTGAGCAAAAAGTGCAAACCGAAACTGGTCGCGCTCCACGCGCCTGCCATCAGTAGCAAGTTGTCACTCGTCACTAACACGGCAACCGCAAACAGGGTAAACAGCATCGCCCGAACAAACCGCGGCTGCCCTTTGTCGCCGTCAAGGTAGCGTGAAGCGTAACCAACAATCACCCAACCAAGCAGGGCGACTAAGATCACCATCAGCAGATTGAGCAGAGGCAGCGTCACATTGACCTGCGATACGACTAAAATGGGTAAACAAAACGCCACAAGTAGCGCGACTAAGGTGGTGATTCGTGCCATCAGCCAATGATGCTTTCTGCTCATCAGACTAAGCAAAAAGCCACTCCCGTAAACGGCGGCAAACAGTGAACCGCCCAATGTGAACAGCATAAACACTCCTGCTGGAAAAAATAAACGCTCAGGAGTGGTATGTTGCAGCGAGCGAATTGAGATGTAAAATAGATAGATATGCACAAACCATTCTTTAATTGTGAACGATAAAATGCGAACGCTGAATTTTCATCATCTGCACTACTTCTGGACGGTCGCCAAAGAGGGGCATTTAACCCGCGCGGCACAAAAGCTCAACGTGTCCCAATCCGCCTTGTCTTCTCAGATCAAACAGTTAGAAGGCCAACTGGGGCACGATCTGTTTCATCGCCAAGGGCGTGCGCTGCTGCTCACCGATGTAGGTCACTTGGTGCTTGAGTATGCCGAGAGTATTTTTAACTTAGGCAGTGAACTGCTTTCCGTGATGGAAAGTGGTGAGCAGCACCGAGTGCAGCAACTGCGTGTTGGCGCCGTCGCGACGTTATCTCGTAACTTTCAGGAAAACTTTCTGCGCCCGGTGATTGGGCAAAATAACGTCACGCTGGCGCTCAAGTCATCAAATTTCGACGATTTGCTGGAGCAGCTTCGTGTGCATAAATTGGATTTGGTTTTGTCTAATCGCCCGGTTCCCTCCGACTCCACTACCCCTTGGCGCTGCAAACGAATCGCGCAGCAAGGTGTCTGCCTTGTCGGCCCCAATACCAGCGCGTTGAACGCCCTGCGTTTCCCACAAGATTTGGACAAAACCAAAGTGATCTTGCCCGGCCCAGAGAGCGAGATCCGCACTCAATTTGATCTCTATTGTGAACAACACGCACTCACTGTCCGCCCGTATGCCGAGGTTGACGACATGGCCATGCTGCGACTTCTGGCGCGGGACTCAGGCGCCGTTGCCGTGATCCCGGAAGTGGTGGTGCAAGATGAGATTCAGGCGGGTCTTTTGAAAAACTACGCGACGTTAGAGACCGTCACCGAAAGCTTTTATGCCATTACCGCGAAAAGGCACGTTGAACTCCCCATCTTAAAAGCGCTGTTTAACCTTCTGGGATGAGCGGCGCCAGTTAACCACAGAGGAATTTTGGGTCGCCAACATATGGACAAGCTACATGCTTCATTTCACGCAAGTTCAAAAAGAGAAATCACTCCTTGTAACTATAACGAATGCTTAACAAAGGATCCCCTTCCCAACTCTTCGCAATGAACACTTCTCACTAGGAATAAATATTTCAAGCATCAAGTTATTATAAAAAAAGTTGCATAACCGATTTTTGCCTACTACTTTTTGATAGCCAGAAATAAGCAGTCTGGTTGATTGATTCAACCGACCGATAAAACTGCAATGATATCGTTGAGCTAGGAGAAAAAACGCATGACAGAACTGCACAACAACGAGTTTTCCTTCAACATTGAAGGCCTATCAGAAATATCCTTTGTTGAAACAGACCACAAAGTCACCAGCGGCCAACCATATAAGGGGGTTAGCTGCAAGGGAAAAACCCTTATCGTAAAAGCCGGACGTCATAACTCAAAGGGGGTAGCGAAGTGGTTCCAAGACAACACCAGAGAAGGCGGATGTATAGCAAAAACATTCAATGACAAACGACCTGAAGAGCTCAATTTTGCCGTTCGTGGCAAGCTATCTCTTTATATTCATGGCATCACTTACACTATCGATGACTTCGTGATAGGACAAGGCCACTTTCTATCGAACAATAATTGGTGGATTGGTTCAAAGGAGATGTTCGGCGTAACGTGGGGCAATGTAAACCAGCACTACGCCGAAGATTTAGTGAAAGACTCTCTGCGTGTTGTCAAAAACATTATTTCCGAAAACCCTGTTGGTAGTATCGTCGGCAGCGCCAAGCTCATCGTTGATATTCTAGGCAAACGCAAAGTTGGCTCTGGCTCTATCGCAGCGCAAACCAGTGAGTCCGACACCGAAGTCGAGCTGTTTTTATTTCAAATGGATAATTCTGATACCAACGCAAGCATGACTGGTCGTTACCAACATCCATAACGTTTCCCAAGCTAAGTTGGCTTGACGGCAGGTAAACGCAGTTAGACCACATTTGCTCATAAATTCATACCATAAAAATAGCGAGTTTTTTGCTTGTGAGAGCGCCCATCCATTAAAGGTGCATCTCGATAAACAATCGACATTGGAGAAAGATATGACTTACGTAGAGACTCGTAACTGGATGAGTGCGCTAGATCATCAATTGACACTGGACCAAATTTCTCTGCCTGGTACTCATGACTCCGGTACACAGAAAGCACCTGCTGGCCCTGCCCGAACGCAAAATTTTGGTATTTATACTCAGCTAAATAACGGCATTCGTTTTCTTGACATCCGTGTCAAAGCAAACGATTCCAAGCTTGACCCTCTAAGCATTTTCCATGGCATCGTCAACTGCGATATTTCTTTCGCAGATGTGCTTGATGATTGCCAGCAATTCCTTTCTGAAAATCCGACAGAAACGATCGTTATGCTCATGAATGCGGCGACAGGTAACGGGAACGATATACAGGTAAAGTTTGATGAATACATCGCTCAGAAAAAGTACCAGCATCTTTTTTATTTAGGGTCACGAATGCCGACATTGACAGCAGTTCAAAGTAAGATCGTCCTACTCAGACGCTTCCCTGGCAACATGGGAATAGACCTGTCCAAAGGTTGGAAAAAAAATAAAACCTTCACGCTAACAACGCCAGAAAACCAAGTGTTTGCGATAGAAGATCAGTATCAAGAACACGACACACGGAAGAAAATGGCAGCCGTCCAAGCTTCAATTGACAGTGCCATAGCAGCACCTGACGATGGTGTGATGCATCTGACCTACAATAGCATTAGTTTCTCTTTACTTGGCCATACCCCTTACCAGTATGCTTGGGGGGGTGGCATCGGTAAAATCAGCCCGAAAATGAATCCAGGTCTTGCCGAGTTCTTACGTGGCAAGAAAAAAGGAAACAGGTTCGGGATCGTGGTGTTGGATTTTTATAATAATGAATTGGGCCATATAGACAACAGCGTTACAGAGCTTGTTATCAGCACCAATCCCGGTGTCGCCTTGAATAACAACGCGAATGAGCGCGATCCAATCGTCAACCACAAAGACCATTCCTATATATAAATTATATGTCTGATTTTAAATCACTATTTCCACATGGGATGGCCGTTTTCGGCCGTCTTTGAGGCTTCATTGGCGGCGATTCTCTCGTCATACATAGCTCATCTGTCTATGGACTCGCAAAGGATGCATTGATATGAACACAACTCTTGATATTGCCATTGTCGGTGGTGGCGTTTCTGGCGTTTACAGCGCGTGGCGATTACAACAGCACCAAGGCTGCGACAAACGTATTGCTCTATTTGAATACAGCAACCGGATTGGTGGCCGGCTTTATAGTCGCAAACTACCAGGACTGCCTAATGTGGTTGCGGAATTGGGAGGAATGCGTTTTATTCCTGAATCGCATTTAATGGTGGATGCACTCGTTGGCCAACTGGGCCTTAAAACAAAAAATTTTCCTATGGGATCTGATTTACCCCTTTATCCAAAATCAAGCGACCCCAGCCAAGAAAACGTCAAAGCAGGCAGCGCAAACAACCTCTTTTATCTACGTGGTCATTACTTTCGTTTTCGTGATTTTACCGAATATCCAGACCGCATCCCATACAAGCTGACTAGCTCAGAGAGAGGTTATGGGCCGGAAGATCTGCAAGTCAAAGTCATGAACTTAATCTGTCCTGGCTTTGCCGACATGACTCTCAGCGAACAAATGAAAGTCAAGATTAATGGTAAAGAAATCTGGCGGTATGGATTTTGGAACTTACTCGAACAAGTCCTAAGCAACGAAGCCTATTTATTTATGAAAGAAGCGGGGGGTTACGATGCAAACGTTGCTAATGCCAGTGCTGTAACTCAATTACCGGCTACCGAGTACAGCGATGATACGACCTTTTTGACTTTAGAAGATGGTTTTCAAGCTCTGCCTTTAACGCTCTGCGAGCAGTTTGAGGCAATGTGTGGTTGCCTACCTCAAGACGAGCGGGTCAACATGAATCATCGCTTAGTCTCAATCAATATCGATAACGAAGAAGCTTTCCCTTATGAATTAGTTTTCCAGCCGACCACAACGTGTGACAAAGGTCACACCAAAGATGCCTGTCGAGCTCACTTTGCCGTACGAGCTAAGCAAGTGATACTTGCAATGCCAAGGCGTTCGCTCGAATTGATCGAATCGCCATTTTTCAACGATCCTTGGCTCAAAGAAAACTTGCCTTCTGTGCTGATTCAAAAAGCCATTAAGATGTTTATGGCATACGAGCAGCCTTGGTGGCGCAGCCTAGGTTTAGTCGCTGGTCGCTCGGTCACTGACTTACCAATTCGTCAAACTTACTACATGGGTACCGAGTGCGACCAATTTAACGGCGAACACAACACAAATTCATTACTCATGGCCTCTTACAACGATATTGGCACCATCCCGTACTGGAAAGGTCTCGAATCGGGCGAGCCTTACCTCGGATACAGACCCGCCTATGGTTGTGAAGAATTTACTGAAAGCGACATTGTGCCTCGTAACCAATACCAGATAACACATGACATGGTCATCGCTGCGCATCGTCAAGTAGAAGCCCTACACGACCAAAAGAACCTACAAATGCCCTATTCAGCAATTTACCAGCAGTGGGGAGATGATCCGTACGGTGGTGGTTGGCACGAGTGGAAAGCAAATTATCGTTTGGATGAGATAATTTGCCGAATGCGTCACCCAGTCAAAGAGCAAAAAATCTACATCATCGGTGAAGCGTATTCTTATGAACAAGGCTGGGTCGAAGGTGCCTTAAACACCGCTGAATCGACGCTTGCCGAATTCTTCACCCTGCCGACCCCAAACTGGGTTGTCGCCCATAAAAACTACAATGAGTGGAAGAAAACCCATTTCAACTACTTACCGATTGACTGCGGCAACGGGAAATGCAGTTTAACCTCTGCAACGTCGCAGCCCAACGCGTTAGCAGATACCCTAAATGAAGTCACTGAGTTTGCGTATGAGGGAATCAATCATGAGTATTGAAATGGTCCGTGTCGCTGACTACCTTCTACTGCGCCTAAAAGAGCTCGGGCTTGAGAAAGTTTTCCAAGTGCCTGGCGATTATGTGCAAGAATTCATGACCGCGCTTGATGAGTTTGAATGCATAGACGCTGTTGGCGATCTCACTGAGTTAGGCGCAGGTTATGCTGCAGATGGTTATGCCAGATGCAAGGGTATCGGTGCTGTCTCGGTGCAGTATGGCGTTGGTACCTTCAGTGTGCTCAATGCCATTGCTGGCGCCTATGTGGAACGAAATCCTATTGTCGTTATTACGGCAAGCCCTTCCCTAGATGACCGTGCAGTCATCGCCCAAACAGGCGCTTTATTCCATCATGCTACGGATGATTTGCAGGCAGATAAACGTGTATTTGAATCGGTCACTGTCGCCTCGGAGATCTTAAGTGACAAAGCGCAAGCGCCTTGTCAAATTGACCGAGCGCTTACGCTTGCCATGACTGAAAAGCGCCCTATTTATCTCGAAGCTTGGCAAAACGTTTGGGGCGAAAAAGTGCCTGCGCCGACCGCTCCCCTTTTGTTTCCTCTACTTAACGTTAACCTAAACATGCAAACACAACTCGTTGAGGATATCGAAAGTCGCTTGCGCGTTGCCTCTTATCCGCTACTTCTCTTTGGTATTGAAGTGGCTCGATTAGGGCTCGAGGACAAAGCAGCAACATTACTCGACGTTTTGAACGTTCCTTATACCACGACAACACTCGCTAAATCTGTGTTGGACGAATCTCAAGGCACTGGGAAAAGCCACTTTATCGGTACTTATGCCGCAGAAGCGTCTAATCCTGAAACGTCTTATTTAGTGAACAAAGCCGACGCCATAATCGCGCTAGGCGCAATTTTTACCGATGACTATTTAACCATGCTCACAACTCAAAGTGCTCAGCTTGCTCGTGTAAACATGAGTGAGGCTCGAGTTGGATTGAATAGTACCTATCTTCACATTAGCCTTGAAGAAACGATCGATCAGCTCATAGAACGTTTTGTAAGCAGACCACTTAACAACACATGGCTACAATCGCTTCAAAAAAACTATAGTTGCCATGAGGAGTATTGCACGATAACCAACAAAGACGAGCTGATAACCTATGAACGCTTTTTTGATGTATTTCAAGCCGCTTTGCGGCAAAAAAAAACCATTAAAGAGGCGAACCTCATCCTCGGTGAAAGCTCTTCGCTCTATATGGCCGCTCGTCTCACAGGGATACGCCAAAATCATTTTATCAGTGATGCAGCGTGGGGATCGTTAGGCCATGAAACGGGCTGTGCACTTGGGGTAAAATTAGCAAGCCAACGGCAAACGATCGTCATCGCAGGCGACGGGGGCTTTATGATGATGGCACAAGCTCTTTCAACACTTGCCCGAAATCAATGCAATTGTGTCGTGTTTGTCATGAGCAACAGGGTTTATGCGATTGAGCAATCCTTTGTCGACATTTGTGCGTTCACTCCCAACGGGGATTTTGCCCCCTTTGATGAACTACCACAATGGCACTACGAGAGCCTAGCAAAAGCCTTTAGCAATAGTGAAAGCAAAATTGATTACTTCGCCGTAGAAAGTGTCGCTTGCTTAGAAAAAGTACTTGATCACATTAGTCCGCTCGTCACCCACCCCACTCTTGTCGAGGTCAAAATCAATAAGCACGACCTAGCACCAGCGATTAAAGCATTAGCTGAGTCTGTGACAGGAAAAAAAATTGCCCACTGCCAAACGTACAAATAAGAATGAAGGATGAACCATGAACAACATGAACAACATGAACAACATGAACAACATGAACAACATGAACAACATGATGCAAAATGTCAGATACGAAGATCAAAATACACCATATGAGCAACTGCTCAGAGCGGAACAATTAATGGCCAGCTATCAGCAGTTGCTCACTGCGTTTATTGAGCAACTCCAAGCCCTAAAAATAGAGTATCTGACTTCGACTCACACCCCTGACTCAGAAACAGAAGGGCTAACTAAATATCTCGCTCAGACAGTGATTTTTAACACCCGTCTACGTGCCTATCCTGCGGTGATCGTGATGTGTAAAAGCAACGATGATGTCGTCCAGGCTTACCAACATGCGATTGCGTTAAACCTACCCATTCGAGTGCGATCGGGTGGGCACGATCACGAAGGCGAGTGCACAGGCAACGATGTGATATTGCTAGATTTGAGTGGGTTAAAGAAATTGTGCGTAGAGGGTGATGAAAAGTCTGGTTTTATTGCTCACATTGGATCTGGCTATCGTTTCTATCAGTTAGTACCTAAACTTGCAGCTCATTCACCTCCAATCACCATTCCCCACGGCACTTGCGCAACCGTTGGTTTAGCTGGTTACATCCAAGGGGGCGGCTGGGGGCCATGGACACGCCGCCATGGAATGTGCTGCGAATCCCTTATCGGCGCTAAAGTGCTTGTAGAAAATGGCAGCATCTTAGAGGTTAATGAACAATCTCACGGCGATTTGCTCTGGGCACTGCGTGGTGGCGGGGCATTCAGCTATGGTATCGTGCTAGAGTTTTCAGTTAAGGCTTTTGTCATCCCTAACGAAATCCACCGATTTGAGATTCATTGGAACGACGATGACACAGATTCAACCGAGGAAACGACCTACGAAGTTCTATCATATTGGGAAAAGGCCATTAATGACCCCAGCACAATAGGCTTAGTTGGCACAAATTTAAAAATCGATGCGATTGCCAAGACAGATACAAATGCTCAAATACTGATTAATAGACTAAAACACCCTTGTACCATGTATGGTTACTGGGAAGGCGACCCACAATCCCTCAGTCAATTTACAAACAAATATTTTCCCAGCAGCAAGCACCGCATTACTGGCACTGATACACCCAAATCTTATTCACCTTCTTTAATGGGAAATTGGGCACGTAAATCACTCGGTGGTAAACTCAACACCTCTTTAAAAGACGCTCATGAACCATTTAAACCTGACTATGATGAACCCGCACCCCATAAAATCACCTCAAAAGTAGTGAGCGAGCAAGGGCTTGAGGATCTTGGTAGAACACAGCTATTAAAATCCCTCACCTCATCGCTACTTTTTGAAAAAAATCAAGAGTTAGGGCTATTTAGTTATGTGACGCTTGGTGCGATAAACGGCCCATTCTATGCCGACGAAGATTCAGCCAAAGCCAGTGAACGAATGGCATTCCCGTACGCAACATCACAATACACCATTCAATATCAAACATGGTGGAATGAGTGCTTCAACCAAAAAGCGCTAGGACAAAACAATGCCGTTTTCAACTACGTTAATCGTGCTTTAGATTGGATGGAAGTTTGCCGCGATAGCGAAATTAATGGCACCAAAGGCGCATTTATTAGCTTCAAAGACAGCTCGATTCCTACTAAAACCTACTTCTTAGACCATTATGAAAAGTTGATCAATATAAAGCAAAAGTACAATCGCCAACCATCGAATCAAAATAGCGATCTTCCAGGCACCGCCTATAACCACTATAGAACCCGAAAAACGATCATCTAGTTCAACGGCTTAGTCACTATTGTTGACATCAAAAATCAACCCATGCAGTCATTGCATCTGACTCGCATGGGTTATTCAGTAACGTCTCATCACTCTGCGGATCAACTCGGCACCAAAGCCATATCAATTCGGATATTCACAAGCGTCGCATCCGTTTAATGTTTACGACTAGATGTCATGCGCTAACTGAGCTTATAACGCGTCCAAACTTGCGAGCGCCAACGCCTTGCCATGATAAGACCACGGAACCACTCGTCGAGGGCAATCGCCATCCATGCACCGAATACGCCATAGCCCCAGTGAATACCAAGCAGATATGAAAACACCACGCCTAAGCCCCACATGCTCAAAATGCCCATTTGCACTGGGAACTTGATGTCTCCTGCCCCTTTGAGCGCCGAGATGAAAATCAGGTTAAACACACGCCCCGCTTCCAACACAATGGAGCCCATAACTAGGGAACCCGCCAACAAGAGGATCTCCGGCTGCTGAGTAAACAGAGTTAAGATCGCATCACGCATAAAGTAGATGGAGCTCGCCACCGTGACCGAAGAGGCAAAGCCAACCAAAAAGTAGAGTTGCACCCGTTTGGTGATGCTCTCTACCCAGCCTTTGCCAATGTAGTAACCGGTTTGAATTTGCGTCGCTTGGCCAATGGCCAGTGCAAACGCAAAAGAGAAACGTGCGATGTTCTGCGCGTAGGTAAACGCCGCAAGAGACGAAGTGCCCATCTGCACCACAAAATAGACGATGGTGATTTGCGCCATATTGTACGAAAGCACTTCCCCTGCGTTCATGCCGCCGATTTTGAGGATTTTCTTATAGACCGCTTTGGGCACTTGCGCGAGGGAACGCATCGGCAAGGCGATGGAACTGCGCCACAGCAGCACGCCCAGAATCGTTGTGCCGATCACCTGGCTGGCTACCGTTGCAATCGCCACGCCTTGCACGCCATACACGGGCAAACCAAACGGCTGATAGAGCGCAATGTAGTTACCGATGATATTGAGCACGCCACTGATGAGGTTAACCGTCATCGGCGAGCGCGAATAACCGTGGCTGCGCAAAATGGTGGTGAACACAATGCCAATGGTGACGTTAAAGGTCATCGCCCCGCTGATGAGCAGATATTCTTGCGCGTATTGTTCCACCTGCGCTTCCAAGCCGTAGTAAGGGAGCAAATGCATCGCACCGAGCACCGCCAACACGCTGAGGATCACGCCGATGACGCTGGAAAGCGCAATACTCGCCACCCCTACATGGGTGGAATCTTGATCGCGCCCAGCTCCGTTGTATTGAGCAATCAGGATCCCAGTGCCACTGCTAACAAAGGTAGAGACAATGATGAGGAAGAATGTCAGTTGGGTGATCACGCCCACCGCGGAAACCGCTTTGTCTGAATAACCAGAGAGCATGAATACATCACTGGTGCCGAGCGCTGTCCGTAGCAAAATCTCCACTAATATCGGCCACGCGAGCGTCACGATAGACATGCGTTGGTTGATATTTTGGGTTTTAGCCATGTTGTTGACCTTAAGGTTGAAAATACACTGTCAGTAAAACAAAAACTGCTCCACAAAAAGGATGCGGAGCAGTCAAAAATGATGATTTGAAATGTGTGCCTTATTGTATAGGAACCGCGCACAAAGGCACACAAATTTTATGGTTGAGTGGCATTACGCTTGCCACTCAAAACGCAAGGTTTTCAGCTCGGCTCCTTTCTTCACAAATTGGGTGTCGATTCGATAAATCCCCGCTTGTAAAAGGATGGCGATGCCCTCGATTTCAACGGTTTTTCCCTCGGTGCCATTGGTAGGCAGCGACATAGCAAATTCACCGTTGATGCTCACACTGCAAGAGGATTGCGCCAATGGCTCGCGATCATAGGCCATTTCGGCAAAACAGAGATAATGCCCTGCTTGCGCTGCTTCCACCCAGAGTTCGCAATGGTTTTGGCTGTTCACCACCATGCGCTGCGTTACCGGTAACAGCAGAGCGGCATCGGGCAATGCGTCCGCTAGCGGCGCAAAAGGTTTCACCGCCTGATACGCCTGCAGCGGCCTTTGCATCACTGGCGCTTGCAAAATAAAGCGGCAGATGTTCATCGCGCTGCGCTGCAACTCGCCCAAGGTTAACTCACCTCGGTCTAACGCCTGCAACGTATCATCTTCCATCGGGTTGCGCTCGGCGGCATCGTTTTCCACCACCATGTAGAGATCGTTTTGCGCTCGCAGCATATAGCCAGTAAAGCGCTTACTCTCTTCCCCCCCATCCACGGGGTGATTCATTTTCGCCCACCAGTCGGTCATCACGATGCCGGTGTAACCCCATTCACCACGCAAAATGGTGGTGTTGAGATCGTAGTTGGACGCCGCCCAATGGCCGTTGACCGGATTGTAGGAAGTCATGATGGTGGAAGCCTGACCATACTTCACCGCCATTTCAAACGGCTTGATGTGGATTTCACGCAGCGCGCGCTGCGACATCACGCTATCTACATCCACTCGTGCGGTTTCTTGATCGTTGGCCGCAAAGTGTTTGATGGTGCCGGAAACACCCGCTTGTTTTAAGCCTGTGGTTTGCGCAGCCGCAATCCAACCGGTTAACAGTGGGTCTTCCGAAAAATATTCGAAATTACGGCCATTGAGTGGATGGCGATGAATGCTGATACCCGGACCGAGCAAGGTGTCGATTTGGTAGGCTTGCAACTCTTGGCCCACCAAATAATACAACTGCTGATTGAGCTCGGTGTTCCATGTGCAGGCGAGCAGTGTGCCAATTGGCACTTGGGTCGCTTGATGGCCACTGTCCATGCGAATGCCCGATGGGCCATCGGCCGCCGCAGCGACCGGAATACCAAACTCAAACAGAGAAGTGCATACCCCACCAAACGCCGCCGCCGTACCCGGCGTCACTTTCGGGCTGCACATGCCTTCACCACGCACCAGAATGGTCAGTTGTTCGGCTGTGAGTTGAGCAACAAACGCTTCTAGGCTGGCGCGACCTTGGGCGACATCGGCCAGCTGACTGCCTTGATCGCCCGTAAAAGCATAGGTTGGCGGTAAGTTGGCTTCAATTCGCTGCGCCAGATCCACCGTACGCAGTGGCACAGGTTGATAGCTGGGTTGATAGACGCCATTGGCTTGGCGCTCGGCAGGCACCAGGCGTTCAAACTCACGGGTTGGCGCGCAGGCTTCACTGAGTGTTTCCAGTGAGGTGGTGTGCTCAACCCACCATGTCGTGTCGATTTTCTGCGCTTGACGCACGCTGCCGCCAAGGTAGAAATGATACTGCCCTGCTTCAAGCACATAACTGTTTGAGTAACCACTCGCGCCGCTATCATCAAACGACGCCAGCAAAGCCACCGGCACACAGATGCGCACCACTTCGCTGCCGTTTGGCGCTAGTTCGCTGGTTTTTGCAAATCCACACAGCGCTCTGGCCGGTTTGCCAAGTTGGCCTTGAGGCGCTTCAACATACAGCTGCACCACTTCTTTGCTGCTAAATTGCTGGCCGATGTTGCGCACTTCAATCTCAAAATAGAGCGACTTGGCGTTGGCGAGATCGCCGCCAGCATCAACCACGTCACTCGAGCACTGCACCAAACGGCGCTCAAATTGGCTATAGGATAAGCCCGCACCAAATTCAAACTGCACCGCTTCTGGGGCAAAGGTTTCAAAATAGCGATAGCCGACGTAAATATCTTCAACATAGAGATTGAAGTCTTTGCGGCCAAAATGGGCAGATGAAGGGTAATCTTGCAAACGATAGGCGATGGTATCGGTCAAACGACCACTGGGTGAAACAGCGCCAGAGAGCACATCGGCAAGCGCGTGGCCCCCTTCCATCCCCGCCGCCCAACTGTAGAGCACCGCTTTGATCGCTTGATGGTTTTCTAGGCGAGTTAACCACGACATATCGATAATGTTGGTCACGTTCATCACCACGATCACACAGGAGAAATGGCGGCACACTTTGGTTAGCATGTCCGTTTCCAATTCCGTTAAGCGGTAGCTGCCCGCTTCATCGGCGTAATCTTTGTCTTCCCCAGCGGTGCGGCCAATAAACACCAACGCTTTGTCAGACTGCAACGCAGCCTGTGCCACCACCTCATCGGTCACTGGCATTTCATGTTGAAACCACGACTCTGCCGCCCAGCCACCGCCGCCATCATCAAACGGATGGTGGGCTAGCCAATCTTGATACAGGGCGACTAACGAAGTATTGAGTTGAATCGTGGGGTTGGCTTGCAAACCTTGCAATGCAGTCACCGCATAAGGCACGTTCACCGCGCCGCCAGAACCCGTGCCGCTGCGATAGGTATCTATCTGACAACGGCCAAACAAAGAGAGCACCTGCGATGGCTCAATCGGCAGTGCTTGGTCATCATTTTTCAGCAGGACAATGCCTTCTGCCGCGGCTTGTCGGCTCACTGACACCAGTGCTTGCTGCGCTTTTTCTATCGCTGGATTTCTCATCGCTTTATTAACCTCTTCTTGCCTTATCTTGGCCTTATTTTTGCCTGCGGCATTCTCATTGATGGAGCTTCAGTGTAAGCTTGCCAAATGCGCAATTCTACCAATATACCGACAAATAAAAGGAAAATAGCGACATGAGCATCACCTATCAGTTGCACCATCATCTTCGCTATCCCCACTTCAAATTTGCTTACGTTGATGGCCACCACCACAGCGATTTTGGCCTGCATAAACACGATTTTTCTGAGCTGTTCTTGGTGGTGAGTGGCAAAGGCAACCACCTTGTTGCTTCTCATGTCTATCCGCTCACTGCTGGGGATGTGTTTGTGATCAACGGCGATATTGAGCACGCTTTTCAGGATGTCGATCAGTTAATCATCATCAATTTGATGTTTGAAGCAGGCACGCCCTTTTTCGAAACGCCTTCATTGAGAATGCTTTCTGGCTATCAGGCGATGTTCAAGGTCGAGCCGATTGCTCGCCAAACCGGTGAATATCGCGCCAAGCTCACGCTCGATGGCGAGCAACTGCCGCAAATTGCCCAGTTGATTGAAGCGATTCACCGTGAGTATCAACACGGGGAAAGCGGCTTTGAAACCATGCTCACCAGTTTGATGCAGCAATTGGTGATTACTCTGGCGCGTATGTATCAGCAGCAAACGCACGATCTGCCGAAAACCACACTGGCACTGAGCCGCGCGCTGATTTTTATTGAGCAGCATTTTGCCGATGGCAGCATTCACAGCGGAGAAATTGCCCAAGCGGCGTTTGTCAGCCAGCGACAACTCGAGCGGCTGTTTAAGCAGTTTCTCAACACCTCGCCTAACCTTTATTTGCGTGAAATGCAGCTCAATTACGGGCGCGATCTCTTGAGTAACGAACCTGGTATGTCAATTCAGCAAGTATCGGAGCAGTGTGGGTTCAGTGACAGCAACTATTTTTCCAAACGCTTTAAACAGAAGTTTGGTCAAAGCCCACGCCAATACGTGGCGCAACAAAAATGAAAAAAAGCCGCTCGGTTGAGCGGCGTGATGAATGGCAGTGGTTTGCATTCATGCAACAAAAACAAGTTCCCCCGTGTCGTCGACTTGCTTGTCGCAAAATGGGCGTGGCGTTCCCCAACGATCTCACGCCCTACTAGGTAATCTCTCCCATTACCTCGTGTGGTTTACCACCACATGTCTGCTTGAATACCCACTAGAAGGTCCGCTTTGTCACGCGCAGAACCGTCGAGGTACGTAGCGAGGAAACGAATCTCCGGCGCAGGGCCAAAGCCGGTTGGGACGATAATGGTTGGTGCAACCGTCAGTTTGTAGTTGGTCGCATCGTCACCCACGCCGTTTGCGTCTTCCCACTTGTTGTACTGATAACCTGCTTCTGTCGCGATGAAGAAGTTCTTTGAAACTGGGAAAGAAGGACGAATCATCGCCGATGCCCAGCTGTCTTTGCCACCGTTATCCAGATCATTATATTGACCTTGAATCGAATGAAAGATGCTCACGCCATTTTCAAAGAAGTAACCACCCCAGACCAGTGCTCGAGCAGAAATATCGCCACTTTCGACTTTTTTCATGTTGGCCGGACCTTCCAACGCGCCATTGCCCGGTTTCCATGCGTTGTAAGTGGTGAGCGTGCCGCCAAGTAGCTGACCAGAGCCAAGGCCTTTACCTGCTTGCGCGATGTACTTAGTAAAGCCTTTGTCTGACAGGCCAAACACACTATCTGTATGGACGATGGCCGTCATTTCCATACCATTACTCGCGTACTCTTTACCATCGACCATGTTATCTGGTAAATATTTCGCCATGGCATGCAATTCAACGCCATCTAAATCGACACCAACGTGAACAGAGTGCATTGGGTTGTTCGCATTCAGCGCCCACCACTCACCTTCGGCATTGTCACTGGCGATGTAAGCGAAATCCCATTTGTAACCACCAAGTTGAACACCTTCGATACCCGCTCCGGTGCCGGACATATCGGTATAGAAGAAGTCGGTCATGAAGATGTAGTTGTCTTTACCGTAGAAGCGCGTACCGCCCCAAAGCGTGCCAGTTTCGGTCACACCATCAAACTCAACGAAGGTTTCCACCATACCGATGCTGCTGTTGGCCGCATCTGCGTTGGTGCCAAGCTGGTTGTTGCCAGCTGACTGTGCGTTATCTGCACCGACGCGGGTTTTTATGCGGATTTTTTGCCCGTCATCGTTTTCAAAATTTTTCTGTAGCGCAAGCTCAAAGTGGTTATCCGATTCAATACCCAAGCGACCTAGACGCTCTTTCGATGCTGGGAATTTCGCACGTTTGAAATCGTCGTTTTCGCTGTAAAGCGCACCAGCACGGAAATAACCGTGGAACTCAAAACCATCGGATTTTTCAGCGTGAACCATCGGTGTAGCGGATAAACCTGCCGTCGCGACTAGACAAGCAAGGGTAAGCTTAGAAAGTTTCATATTAACTCCATGTTCCATCATTAGCCCTTAAAGAAAGCGCTTTCTTTGTTATGTATAAAAAAACTGAACATATATAAAAAGATGCAGACCAACACTCCACATCTATTTCATCAAGCAAGGCTAATAAAATAAGGCCTTAAAGGCTTTGTTCAGTGCAGGTAAAGTATAAAAGGATCCTCTGCCGTAAAACCGTGATCGTCCCCACTAAAGAAAGCGCTTTCTCGGACATTTATCACAAATTGCTATTTCACTAATCAATCAATGAAGAAAAGATTTCTCTCGGCTTATCATAGTGAAAAACGAAAAAGCTCGTGATTTTCACCACGAGCTTTTTGATACACGCCAATTAGCGCTTTTCGAAACGAATGTTGTCCAAACTGAACGTCATCGCGGCTGTCGGCTCAAACACCAATAAATTATTGATTATACTCGGATCTGCTTTGTTGCCAGCCGCAAAGCGGTTGGACTGCGCCAGCAAATCCGCCAGCTTAATACGCACTTCGCCCCACTGACCCGTCGGTGGTAGTGCCACCGTCATATCACTGGTTTTTGGCCAGCCGCTGTCGATTTTCACCATCAACTCACTGCCATCGGTCATCGACTCCACCTTGATATCAAAGATCAACTCACCACTCTCTAACCAATGGCTCACATCGGTGGTGGGTGAGCGGAAATAGAGGTTGCCTGCGCCATTTTGTTTGGTGATCTTCAACACTTGACCGTGTTCGCCATCGGCCACTTCTTGGTGAGACACGATATCCATTGGATCATAGCTGCCGTAGGCCAAGTTACTGTTGAGACTATCGGAGAAAATATCCAACATTGGCCCATCGGCGTAGCTATCGTCTTGCGCCAAAATCGCTGGGGCTTTATGCCCTTTGACCTTCACCGCTTGCTCACCGATGCTCGCACAACCTTTGCCTTTCCAGCGATCAACCGAGCAGCGATACACCTTCACGTAATCCACCAGCATGGTTTTGGGGAAGTCCGACTTGTCCACGCCTTTCTCATTCGCATTGGCCGCCCAAGAGCCGCCCACGGCAAGGTTGAGCAGCAAATGAAAACGCTCATCAAACGGTGCTGCGCCTTTGGCGTTGACCAAAGAACCATCGACTTTGTATTGGCTGTACCACTCATCTTGCGTTTGTGTGGCGTAGTGAATGTTGTCGACGTACCAACGAATTTCCCCTTCTTCCCACTCAATCGCATAGGTGTGGAAGTCATCTGCTGGGTTGATATTGTTCGGCAGCGAAGCGCCTTGACCACTGTAGACATTGTCTGGCCACGTTTTGCCATAGTGCAGGCTGCCGTAAATGCGATTTTCAGCATCACCCGCTTGCGCTCCCGGCGCATCGGATTGTGCTTTTAAGTTAACCGCTTCCATAATGTCGATTTCACCAGAGGCCGCCCAAGTGCCATATTTGTTATCGGTCGGCAGCATCCAAATTGCTGGCCAAGTTCCCTGACCAGATGGCAGTTTGGCGCGAATTTCAAAGCGGCCATATTTGTGGTCACGCCTGTCTTTAGAGCGCAGACGTGCCGAGGTAAACGGCAAAGTTTTGTTCATCCCCGGTTTACCATCGGCATCATCCGGGCCAGTGAAACTCTCTTTGTGCGCCACAATGTGCAAGTAGCCATCTTGCACAAAAGCATTGCGACTGCGCTTGGTATAACACTGCTGCTCGTTGTTGCCACCACCCCAACAGTTTTGTTCAAGGCTCCAATTGCGTTTGTTGATTTCACTCCCATCAAACTCATCCGCCCATACCAGCTGCCACTTTGCGCTCGGTGTCGTAGGTTTATCTTGTAGCATCACTGGCTTTTTAGTTTGAACAAAATCGGTACCGGAAGCGCTGTCGCCGGTTTGGCTGCAGCCCGCTAGCAAACCGATTGAAATCGCAATGGCGATTTGATGGCACTGAAAATATTTGTTTTTTCTCATTTTTTCTCCCTCAAGAGTATTTCATCATGCTAATTCGTTTAATGTGCACATTTATCTTTCACACAAAGAAAGCGCTTTCAATTGAAGTAAATCACAGTTCTATCGATTTTTATCCCTTAGGCAAACCAACACACTCCGAAATCATAAAACATAGTCACTTATCGCGTCCTACAATGGCCTTGGCGTTAAGCGCTAGTAAAAGTAGATATTGTCTAAATAGACGCTATCACTGGTTGATCCCCAAAGTGCCATACCTAACTGCTGCATCTTACTTTGATCGAAGCTGGCGTTATTACCATCGGCTGCTGTAAAAGGCAGCTCAACCGACAGCCACTTTCCCGTCTCTAGACTATCTAACGTATAGATAAGTGGTCCGCCAGATGAGAGTAACTGAAACTGTACTTTGTTGATGCCAGAGGTGAGATAAAGGTCAAGATGCATGCCGGATTTGTTACTCGCATCAACAGGGCGTTCAATACCATACTGTATTCCTGTCACACCACCACTGACGCCATCAGGTGTTGGTGTAAATTTCGCGCTCTGGTTGCCCAAAATATTAACCAATTCATGCTTGGGTGCATTCCACCAGTTATCTGACCAATAGGTTATCCATGAATCACTCGTTAATGCATCACTAAACAGCGAGATCACTGCTTTGCTGTCAACATTTGGTACTGGTGCTGGCGTTGTAGGACCAGGCTTCAGAGGCTCAAGGGAAATCGTTGTTTGAAGCGAGTTATCTAGTGTTGTCAACCATTGAGCCACACCATACCCCTCTGCCGTGGCTTTGACCTTTTGCTTGCCTTTTGACAGTTGCAAACTGGCAACACCACTGGCATTGGTGCTCTGTTTGTATGCGGTGTCATATTCACCATCTTGACCGACAAAAACCGTTGCGTTTTGCAAAGGTTGCCCTTTTTCATTTTTGACAGTCACGGCCAACTGGTGTTGCTCTGCGCTGCCAGAGAAATAGAAATCATCGACAAAGAGCGCTTTTCCTGCCGCCCCCCACATCTGAATACCAGCCATTTGCATCTGTTTGGTGTTCAGGGCATTGGGATCATTGGCCAGCATACTGGACATCGGAATCGCATAGCTAACCCACTGGTTAGTAAAGGGATTGGTAATTTCGTAGCTTGCCGAGCCATCGGTAGAAACGAGCTGTAAAGAGATACGATCGATGCCAGATTCGGCATACAGGTCAATATTCCAGACATCATGTTTGGACACATCGACACTGCCATACTCAATACCATACTGAATGCCTACAACACCGCCATTGCTTCCCGCCCCTGCGATTTCATAACGACTGTAGTGGTTGCCCTCGATAACGCCGGATGAGTAAATTGGCGCATTCCACCAGTTCTCATTCCACAACGAGACAAACTTATCCTCTTGCAGTGAATCACTGAAAATAGAGAACGCCTGTGAGTCGGTCACATTGGGCACGGGTGCAGGACCGGTTGGTTCGCTGAGTTGTACCTCTTTATGAATGAAGGAGAGGTTGCTCAGCATCACGCTGCTGTTTTGATCCGAGAGAAAAACAAGACCAAACCAACTCAAATCCGCCACTGAGGGAATTGGCACTTCAAATTTGAGCCAACCATTGCCGATCGCCTCTCCATCGCTCATTGGATAGGTGATTTTCTGTTCAGGAATGCTAAACCCGTTAACCACCACTTCCACCTGAGTGAAACCGCTTGGCTTGAGGTAGAACTGCGCATAGTTGTAAGCTCGCGCATCAATGGCGTTAGCTTGCTCATTTCCCCAAGCGATTGCGGCGCCAAATCCCCAGTTCGTGCCACTGGATATCTTAAGAGCACGAGTGAAGGTTGCATCGTTACTAATATTTTCTACATTAGCACCGGATCCCCAAGTATCACCCCAAAATTGCATGTAGTGGGAATCTTCATAGTCGGAGTGAAACAGATACAAATCGGATCCACCCACAATGGCCTCTTTTTCCAAATCAAGATTGACCGACTGATCGCTATCGGCCAACGTGACATTCAGTTGGCCAGCTTGAAAACCTGTTGGAGCAGAGGCGATTTGATAACGACCGCTTTCTAACTGAAACTGCGCTCTTCCCTGTGCATCGGTGGTGCGGCGATAGTTTTTTTGCGTTTCAGATGTGACGATCACCTCTGCATTGCCGATCGGTTGTTGATCATTGGCATTACGAATGGCTACGGTTAACTGGTTTAAAGACGGCAGATTTGTGTCTGGTGACGGTTTCGTACCTGAATCACCACCACATCCGGCCAGCAAGGTAGAGCAAAGCAATGCACCCAATATTGAAGGCATCTTTCTCATGAGATTATTTCCTTATATTAATCAATAGAGAGGTTGGATTTTCGGCGCCAAATCGCCAGTAATAGCAGCGCCGCAAAAGAGAAGAAGTGTGTTGCGCCTGCTGAAGAGGTATTACTTTCCCCGTTTGCGTTGTTTGGCTCAGTCACGGAAAAATACAGCTGTTTTGAGAAGGTTGAATCAACGTCATCGATGTGTACGAGAGATAAACCGACCTGATATTGCCCCTTATCCATCGAAATCGGATCAAAGCGCAATTGCTTACCGTCGATAATTGGGTTGTGTAGCGATTGAGCCTGCCAGTAGAGGCTATAATTGTCGGCTTCGGCGGGATCCAGTTCGAGGTCGACCAGCACCGTCACTTGCCCTGATGCTCGGTTGACCTCTGTGGTCGCAACACCATTTTGATACATACTTAATGAGGCATTAACCGCGGGTTGTTCTGGTTGAGTGGGCTCTTTACGAGGAGCCTCTTCGTTACAATAAAGTGACTGGCTTGTCTCACTCGTCTGGCAGTGTGCGATATAATCCACTTCCAAGGTTGCTTGCTGCAAGTTCGGATCAATAGCCCCACCCAGCATCCCCCCCATCGCGAGATTGATTAAGGCGAACATCGGTTCATGATATTGCTGACACTGACGAATATCTCGTGAAACCACCAAAGTTTGATCGATAAAGAAATCAATTTTCTCCTTTGTCCATTCAATCGAATAACGGTGCCAATCCAGTACATCGGCGGCACCATTTGGATAAGAATAACGGTACTCAGCACCACAGCCCTCGGCATTAAAGAAGTTGGTGATATAGCGATCAGGTTGGTGCGCATACCACTCCCAAACATCGATTTCCCCAGCCCCTCTTTGCGGCCATTGAGCACTGTCTCCATCGCCTTTTATCGGTTGCTCCGCAATGCGGTTCTCCAGCATCCAAAATGCAGGCCAAGTCCCTTTTTCTAGGTTATGAAAACGAATTCTTGCCTCAAGTTTTCCATACAGAAACTCGCGTTTGTCTTTGGAGTTAAGGCGTCCCGACGTCCAAGATTTGCTTTGGCCGCCGAGCGAGGGGCAATTGACTCTTTCCTTTCTCGCAATGATCTTAAGAGTCCCGTTGGAAACGTCGTAGTTCCTTTGATTGGAGTGATCATCGGCGGTATAGCATTGCACCTCGTTGTTGTAATTTGCCTGAGTTTGCGCCGTCCAGTTACTCCAATTCACCCCCTCTCCCTCGAAAGTATCAATCCACTGCACTTCCCAGCCCGCATACACAGTATTCGACAAAAGCAGGGCCAACAGGTAAAAAATACGGGGTGGTTTTCTCGCTTTCTCAACACAACCCTTTGGCTTTAAACGGGGTAAATACTTGATAGTTAACATAGATCTCCCTCCGATACGTTTTTGATCGGATACGAATAGTGTAAATAGGCTATGGTGGGGATAGCTTGCGATATCCCCGATTAAACAAGGTTGACTATTCAAGCCAAGAGATGTTTCTCACCTCGATATCACTGCGAGTTGGCGCGCTGCCACCCGACGTTTCATAGATATCAGCGATAGTAAATGGCGAGGTGACCTTAGTTAGATCAGCTGAGGAAAACTGAGAAAATTTGTTGAGATCAATGGTGTACTTGACCCAATCTTTACTCAATGTGTAACCCTGTCCTGCATTAAAACGTACCCAATGGTTACTGCCGCCGCCCGCCGCGGTTTGAAAACCAAGGTAAAAACCAAATGTCGCAAGCTGGCTCTCACCGCCATCAAGGCCGCGGATCTCGAAAGTCATTTTGCTGGAGGAAGAAAGATTAGTCGGATTGGCACTATTGCCGATGCCTGCACCCCATCCCCAAACCGCTGCTAACGCCGGATCGGCCGCCACAGTCAAAACGCCAGTCTCATCATTGACACCAGCCCAAGCCGTAATGGGGTTGTCCCAACCATAGACACTGGCGCCCGAATAGACATTGTTGCCCAGCACTTTGAACTCTCCCTCGGCGGGTGGCGTGTCAATCGGCGCTTTAGGTGGTGCTAAAACCGCGTCCATTAAGGTTGCAAAATCCCCCGAGTAACTCGCTGTAAAGCCTGCCCCCGGGCAATCTCTGGTTAACCCCAGATTGTTTAGTGCATCAACTTGCTGCCAAAGCACATACTTCACGGAACAACTGATATCAATAAGCCCAAAATGCTTTTCCGAATGTGATGGGTTGTTGGCATCCCCTTTCCATGGCTCATCAAAAGCCTGAAAGAAAAACAGCGAGGCACCAAATTGATCACTCCAGTTGCGCATGTCGTCATAAAAACGCTTCTGTTTATACTCATCAGCCGCTTGTGTGCCTCCAGCTCCCAACCCATCAGTCGAGATGGAGGACCAACCGGTTTCACCTAGGTGAATGGGCTTCATTGCATCAACACGATTGATGAAACTCTGCGCTACTTGTATCTGACCTAATGTATGTTGATAGGCACGATCCATGGCCGAGTCAATCTGCTCTTGCTTGGTAAGATTCTGCTCACTTTGCGGCACTTTCCACTGCTGTGAGAAGTCGGGATGATAGTGAGTATCATGCAACGCATAGGTATGTAGTGACACATAATCCACCGCTTTGATCAGGGCTTTCAACACCGTCTGTTCACTCTGATTGCCATTGGCATCTTGACCAGACCAAACCGCGTAATTGTCTGAAGAGGTAACCCAAATGTCCTTGGTCGATTCGCTGCCAAGCTTCCACTGTTGCAGATCTTCAACATGATTAAGGATGATTTGCGGTGTGACATGGTACGGCGCCCAATCCACCATGGCCTCGTTACCTACCGCCAATACTTTAACGATATCGGGATACTTGAGCGCGAGCTCCTTTGCTTTGGCGATTTCATCAAAATTCTTCGGATTGTCTTTGTCATGTTCAACGGTGAGATTGGTCCATGAGTTCAAAGCATCAATCCAAATGCCGAGCATGACATACATTTCAAAATTGGAGTCTTGCTGCTTGAGTTGGCTTATCGCCTCCAGCAGGTTTTCCGTGTTGGACTTACCGTCCGTGCCAATAAACCCTTGGGTGTTGTAAGTACGGATAACCTTAATGCCGAGTGCAGAGAGGATTTTCATATCTTCAATCTGCTGCGCAACGCTCGGAACTTTATCCCCCGATTCACGCACATTTGACCGCCAGGCCCCATAAGAAATAGCCGGGTATTGAGGATTGCCCAACAAGGCGTCGCCATTACGTGCGGTGGGTTGTTGAGTCGGTTTAGGTTGTGGCGTGAGCACGACGCTTCCATTGCCATCATTTGTTCCGGGATTACTGCTCAAGGCTTCATCGCCACAGCCGCTTAACAACAGTGTGCTAACCGCGAAAGCGAGGAGTTTCAAATTCTGTTTTTTCATCTCTGTTTCCTAACTCTTTGAGACGTCATCATCGATAGTGATCGTTGAATTAGGTCTGTGAAATCACACGCACAGACCGACCGATTAGTTTGCTGTTAAGCGGATGTTGTCGAAGTCGACGGCAACCGAGCAGCCCGCTACCGCACCGCATACGCCACCAAGGGTAAAGCCCAGACCCCACTCAGGATCGTTGCCAATATTGAAGGTAAAACTGTGCTCTACCCACTCATTGGTTGGCGCAGGTAAAGAGAGCACCTCTGTACCAGAAACGCCGGCAGGTGACTCTGTGTGAATCACACCATTGACCACACCACCATCGGTCACTTGCCCTTTCATGTTAAACGTGACCGTAACAGATTGATTTGCAACTAACGCCCCTTGACCAATACGCTGTTGTTTGATTCGAGCTTCTCCGCCGGAACCCGCAGATGTGCGAACGGAGCCATTAATCACGGAAACACTACCACCGCCCACTTGAAACCATGGGTCGAGTTTATCTGCCGCAAAGTCACCGTTAACCAGTAAGTTGCCGGTGTTGTCGACCGGTGGTAGGTCTGGATTTGGCAAATCGGGGTCTGTTGTTGGTGGCGTCACAACGGCGATAAGGCGTATGTCATCGAACTCGACTTTTGCCGTACAGCTATCTACCGCACCGCACACACCACCAAGCGTTAGGCCAAGACCCCATTCTGGATCGTTACCAATGTTGAACGTGAAACTGTGTTCCACCCATTCAGATGTCGGTGCAGGCAACGAGAGAACTTCAGTACCCGATACCCCTGCTGGCGATTCAGTGTGAACAATACCGTTAACCACGCCGCCATCGCTAAGCTCACCTTTCATCTTAAAAGTCACAGTGACAGATTGATTGGCCGTCAACTGACCAGCACCAATTCGCTGTTGCTTAATGCGCGCCTCGCCCCCTGAATACGCCGCTGTCTTCAACACACCATCAATCACTTCAACGCTGCCCGCTCCAACTTGATACCAAGGGTCAAGCTTGTTTGAGGAGAAATCGCCATTAATCAATAGATTAGCACCATCTTGTGTTGGTGGGAGTGGCGGATCAGTGGGATCTGAAGGCGACGTTGCACCGGTTGAGGAGAAGACCACGTTATCTACCAGATAGCTCGAACCAATACCCGAGCCCCATGCAGGGAAGATCATCAGCAAGTCAATGTTCGTTAGGTCTAATCCCGCACTGGCAAGATCATTGAGACTAAATTGGTAATGCTTCCACGTATTCAGTTCAGGTGCTTCAACCAAGCTCATTTCCACTGCCGTTGCTGCGTTCACAGACTCCACTTTAAATTTCCAATCCGTCGCGCCCGCATCATTGGTCAGTTTGAGGTCAAAAGAAACCGTTCCTTTGTCCTGCCAAGCACTCACGTCGATTGGTTGACCATCAACAGCACCGGCATCAGCGCGCGATGAAAAACCAACCACGGTGGGGCCGTTAATCACAAACTCCGTGACCTCACCATATTGGCTATCTGAGTCTGTGATAACGCTAGGTGTCGAGCCACCACAACAGTCCCACGCCACCCATTTGGGATTAGCTGCATCGTTAAATAGTGTGATTTGGGCAGGATCGGTGGGTAAATCCGGTTCATCGGGATTGGTTGTGCTATCGGCATCAACGAAAGTCATGTCATCCCAGTAGAACACCGTCCCAGTGCCCGGTTGGCCAAAATCGAAGAAAATGGACTTCTTATCGTAAACGACACTGGAATCCACAACGCCAGCGTGAGGAAGCGAGAAATCAAACGTCACTTTTTCCCAAGCGCCCGCAATCGTGGTTGTCGCCAGCGCTTCGACAAATTTTTCTCCGTCATTTTGGTCTTCAAGCTTGAGCAATACAGGTATGCTGCTCTCTTCAGAGTAGATCCACACGGAGACTTTTTGCCGATCGTCGGCAAACGGAATCGCTGCCAGATCGCCCAAGGTTGTCCCGGCCCACGTTTCAGCGCCGTCGGTTTTGGTGGTTTTGATGATTTGACTGCTCGACGATGCGGCGGCTAAAACCGCAGGATCGGCAACCCCCAACTGAGAGACCGAACCACCGAAATCCGTCACCGCTTGAGTGAGATCCAGTTTAAGTCCGCTGTCTGCATCGGGTCTTGGTGTCGGGTCTGGGTCTGGTTGCGGCACCGTCACGCCATCGAGGATAAACTTAATATTATCAACGCGATATACCGCCCCTTCTCCTGTGCCCCAAGCTGGATAAATCAAGAAGTTATCCACACTTGTCAGATCAAGCCCTAAGTTAGCCAAGTCCGCCACCGGGATGGAGACCTTTTGCCATGTGTTGACCTGAGGTGCGGCTATCGATACTTCCGCTTCCTCACCGCCTGCATTGATCGCCCCACCATTGCTTTCCAACTTGATAAACCAGTTGGTCGGGCCTGCAATCGGCGCACTCATCAATTTGATAGCAAATTCAACCGTCCCTTTGGCTTGATAGGCACTAATATCGAGTGGCCCTGCACTTTGAGAGCGAACAAAGCCCAAAACGGCAGGGGTTGCTCCCACAGTAAACTCCGTCACAATGCCATAGTCCCCTAGCTCCACGGGATTGGTGGGTGTCGTGCCACCACAACAATCCCATGCCGGCCAAGCACTATTAACTTGATCTTGAAAAATCACGAAGTCCGTACCCGGGTTCGTGGTTGGCGGATTCGTCGTTGGTGGTTCAGGGGTTGTCGGTGGATTCGTTAGGCTCTCTTCACCACATCCACTGATCAATAATGCTATCGCACTGGCCAACACAAGATTAGTCAGCCTGAAATGCTTTATTTCGTTGCTCATCCAAATGTCCTTAAAATATATCCATGATAATTTTGGTTGTGATCAATCGTCACTCATCGCTCAATAAAGAGCGACTACGAGCGAATAAAACTTCGAAATTTAATTACTTAGCGTTGCTGCTTATATAAATTAAATTCAAGTTAAATTAATTAAATAAGTTCTTATGTTATTTCATTTAACGTAATTAACTTACCACCAAAGATCAGCTTGGAAGCCAACAATAAAGTCATCCTCAGGCTTACCTGAAACCTCATTTAAATTAGTCCAAGATTTCGGTAAATATGAGGCTAGCAGTCTAATTTCCGGATTCACTCCAACGGAGGTTGGCAAAATAAACGTTGGTGCAATGGTTAACTTAGATTGGTTCCACGAACTCCCGCCCCAATTGTTGTATGCGTAGCCCACTTCACCTTGAACGTAGAAATGAGAACTAACAGGCACTGTCATTCTTGTCATTGCAGACAACCAGTAGTTGTAGTCGCTCTGTGAACGAGCATCCCCTGACGCCATATGGTTATACTGACCTTGAATGGATGGGAAAAACCCGACTCCGTTATCAAAAGTATAGCCCCCCCAGAGCATCACTCTTGCAGAGGTATCATCATCCTCTACTTTTGAGAGGAGCTGACGCGCATCGCCTGCCGCACCCCAGTCGTCATGCTGCCCCTGAGCTAAAGATCCGGGAGCATAAGCGTTGTAGTCCGTTATGGTGCCACCCAACAAATTGCCAGCACCCAAACCTTTACCCGCTTGAGCGATAATATTTGAAAAGCCATTGCCAGCTAGACCAAAGAAGCTCGACATTTTATACGTCAGTGTTAAATCAAAACCCGTTTCAGCCCACTCTTTGCCTTGTGCATCCCAGTTGTCTGGCATCGCCTTTAATAAAGCGGATACAGAGAGATTATCAAAACTGGTTCCAATATGGATTGCATGGAGAAGATTATTTAAGTTAGTTCCATTGTTACCAACTTGTGCTGGAGAATCTGCCCATCGGTCTGTATTTTCGTCATATCGATCACTGGCTATATACGCAAGATCAAATTCATTGCCAAAAAGGCTTAAATCCGTTAAGCCAATCCCTATACCGGACATATCTGTGTAAAAGAAGTCGGTCATGAAAATATAATTATCGCTCTTACCATATTCGCGCTTACCAGCCCAAAACGTTCCCGTTGGTGAAACACCCTTTAACTCAACGAACGCATTAGTGATCGCGGCATCAAATCCATCCGCGCTGGAGGATAATCCTGCTTCTTTCCCTTTTGCTCCAACACCAAAATTAATACGGAAATTTCTACCGTCGTCAAAGTCCCAATTGCTAACGAGGTTGGCTTTGTAATCGTTGTCGGCTTCAATGCCTAAACGACCTAACGTTTCCTTCTGACCAGCAAAATTAGAGCGTTTTAGATCATTTTCCACACTATTAATCACACCAGCACGAAAATACCCATGAAATTCAATGCTACTCATCTCCGCGGCATGCGCTTGAGAAGCGAAAGCGAGTCCTATAGCAACGCCTAGCGCAAGTTTCGATTTTATGAAGTGAAATTGATTGACCACTGTGGTTCTCCCTTTTGTCCCTAAGCCCTTGATTACAAGGCGATCACGATTGGATTAAATGCTTTCGGCTTTGGCAAGCCACAAAGAAAGCGCTTTCTTTGTAAGTTTAAAAAATAGGCCCATCTGTTAATGAAGCCTTAACATTGAAACTAATTTGTTACCACAACAAGCAGTACGTTATATTGCAATCGATGGAATCCACCATTACTGGCCATTGTAGCGGCTATAAATCGTATAAAACGCGACTTTCATCACCAAGCAAGCGCTTTCTTTATGCATGGATCACATTATAATCGCTTCTACCACGTTTTAATTGTGATTGGATTTGACGCAGATGCGCTGAACCTTGTTCAGTTCCAATATTTTTAATCTCGATGTCAAGAGCGCTAGGTGCTGTGAGAACACGAGGTTACACTGTCGACTTGAACTCAAAAGGCAACATAAGGGGAGTTCCATTGATCACCATTAAAGAAGTCTCTGAGCTGGCGAATGTCTCTCAATCAACGGTTTCAAGAGCACTTAATAACCATCCAACGGTAAAAGAAGCCAACCGTAAGAAAGTCTTCGAAGCGATTGAAAAGCTCGGTTACAAACCGAACGCCTTTGCACAGGCGCTCGCTTCAAGCCGCTCTAACAGCATCGGCATGTTAGTCGGCTCGCTGGATGGTCCATTTTATGGACCACTCATGCACCACGCGGAAAATACTGTAAGACAAAACAACATTCACTTGATCGTCACCAGTGGTCAGGAATCTCACACCAAAGAGCAAGATTCGATCAACTTCCTGCGCTCAAAGCAAGTGGATGGCTTGATTGTTCATTCCGACAAGCTCTCTGATGATGAACTGATTGAGGTGGTTGAGCGTCAAAACGCCACGATTGTTTTGAACCGCTACATTCCTGAAATTGCCGATCACTGCATTTTTATTGATAACGAACTCGGCGGCTATTTGGCGACCAAACACCTTCTAGAACATGGTCACAAGAAAGTGGCGTGTATTACAGGACAACTGAGCAAAGGCGATAGCCGAGAGCGCTTGCAAGGTTATCGTAATGCGCTGGCCGAGTTTGGTATTGCTTATGATGCTAACTTGATTGTTGAAGGACGTTTTGACCACCAAGGCAACCATGAAGCGGCGCGCCGTCTGCTCGATCGCGATCCACAAATCAGCGCCATTTTCTGCCAAAACGACAACATTGCTCTCGCAGTTTATGACGTGGCCGCAGAACGCGGATTGGCGATTGGCGACGATCTTTCTGTGGTCGGTTTTGATAACGATACTCACAGCCAGCACATTCGCCCACGCTTAACCACGGTGAACTTCCCTGTGATGGAAATGGGCTGCGAAGCGGCCAAAGGGGTTTTGGCGCTGGTCAACAAGCAAAGCTATCCATTGAAGCACAAACTGACGCCAGAGCTGGTGGTGCGAGATTCGGTGAAAGCCTGCCAATAGACGGCGACGATTCAATCCAAAAGCAGCGAGTTCCCCGCCTTGATCTTTTGTTAGTAAAAGCAAGTTAGTAAAAGCAAAAATGGCCTCACATCTTAGTGAGGCCATTTTGTTTTCATCGGCTTATTTGTAGAATTTAACCGCGATAAAGCATGGATTCTGGTATGCTCACCAGCACTTTTTCCACTTCACCCGTGCGAGCAAAAATCGCTTGGCTGATATTTCGGTCAAGTTCCAGTTGATCAAAAAGCTGCACACTGTCATCGTTCATCATCACTTCAATATGCCCTTGCGCCTGTTCGCTGATCTGGTAGATAAACGGTACCTGACAATAGGTAAACGCAAGCTGACCCGCTTCAAGCACATAACTGCGCTTTTCACCCGACAGCGCCAAACAGCTAAACGTGGTCGCTTGGGTAAGGAACTCTTGCTTCCTCAACAATGTCGGCTGAATGCGAATCGCCTCTTCTTTGACCTCGATGCCCAGTTCGACAAAGCGCGTCAACACTTCCTCCTTCACTTGGCCTGTCATGCCCGGCTGCTGTGCACCCGCGTGTTTTGGCGTGTGTGAGTATGGGTCGGTCGGGAACGCGCCGTAATTTTGCGGCGTTTTATTAAAGCCAATGCCCTGACGAACGCGGTAGTAGTAGTGCGCCAACTGCTTGGTTTCATCGCTGTTTGCATCTTGTTCCAATGCAAACTGGTAGTTTTCTTGTACTGCCAGCAGCAGTTTGGAGACCATGTGCCAGTAGATACAACCCAAGCCCTCGTAACCAAACATGGTGCCGGAGCGGCCAGTAAAGGCGCGGTGGTTGAACACTTGCTCGTAAAGCGCATTCAGCTCGTCCCACTGCTCTTTGCCAAGCTCAGGATAGTCTGCTTTTACCTGTGCGATTGCCTTGCGCAGCCCATCGACATTTTCAAACGCAGCGTGGAAATGGCAATCGCCTTGAATGTCGCGTTGCACAATGCGTTGATCACCCTTCGCTAGCATCTCGCTAATGACACGAGTTTCTTCAACTTGCTCAGGCGCGATGCGATTGCGCTCAACAAACGCGGGCAACTGGCGATCTGGATAGAGCATAAAGCTTTGCTGATCGTCACGGTACATGTCGCTGCTAAACAGCTTATCCAACAACTCAACGGCTTGTTTCGGAGTCAGCACACCCGCACTCAATACCGCCACTTGCCCTTCCAGCATAGGGTAGAGATTCTCGATATTTAAGCTTTCACCCGAGTAAGTCAGGATGTTGTAAGCGTTGTACAAACCATCTTCACGCAAGTTGTTTTCGATGCTCGAATCAAGTACCACAAGGCTGGCTTCCAGCAGTTTCTCTAGCGCGCTTTTCTCCACCTTGGTTTTGCCCGAGAAGCCGTTCATGCGGTAAACGCGCTGTCTATAGTCATCGGCCGATTTTTCTAGCAGGGTCAAAATCGCTTTGCGTGTCTGACGGTTCACCGTACCTTGACGGATCTCTTTGGTTGCGTCTTGCAAAATACGGGTGATGGCGAGCATCCAATCAAACACCTCTTTCGACATCGAGACAGATGACGGCAGTTCGCTCATTAATCCCTGCAAGAAGGCGACATAACGGCGCATGTAGTACAAGGTAACCATAGAGAGGCCATTGCCGACAATCGCGTTATTGGCGTCGTTCCATTCCGGGCGCTGAGTGTTTAGCCAAATACCGCCATCCAGTACCAAATTGCTCAGTTTCGACAGCAGAGGCACCAGCACTTTTTCACACAAGTTCACCATGTAAACGCTCTCTTCCCCTTCGAGAACTAAGCGGCCATCACTGCCCAGTTGCGCGACTTTTTCTTCGATGCGCTTTTGTCGAGCATAGTTAAATGCCACCGTATCTTTTGGATTGGCGAACAGCTTGTCCACGCCGCACAGCTCGTACGGCACATTGGCGTAGCTAAACAGATCGCTAGTGAGCAACTCGCTAAGCTCTTCACGCTGATATTTCTTCGCTAACTCGAGGAATTTCAGCAAGTAGATGATCTGGTGATCGCCCCAGTAACCGATGTTGCTCCACGGGTCATCCGCTTCCAACAGTTCCCAGTCGATGCCCTCTTTGGTGATGCGATAGGGGTTGTAGCCATCCATGGTCGAAGCGTTGACAAACTTTGCCATAAACGAAGAGATGAACCCGGGATAGCTCAGCGCCATCGCTTCCCAGTTTTGGAAAATGTCTCGCCAGTTACCTTGGTAGGAAAGCAGACGTTCGCCGTGTTCATCTTTGAGTTTGATTTCGTAGTGGTTCCACGGGCGGCTTGGGTCGCCATGACGACGGCCAAAGGTCAGTGGCAAATATTCGTAACTCAAACGCACCAACTGCGCGTCTCCAGTGAGCTTCGCCAGGCGCACCAGTTCTGCGTGAGTGAAACTCTCTGGCAGATCAGCGAAGAAGGTTTGCTGACGCGCCACCACCTGTTGGTTAGTTTTGCGCATGGTTTTCAGCACATCTCGCTTGTCGAGCTGGTAGTTGTTTTCAATCACGCCGCCGCGCATGCTGTTGAACAGTACGTTGGCGTAGTGGTGCACAAACGTGGTCTCTTCTGCGGTCACTTGCCATGCGTCGCCGCCCGACATCAAGGCCACCAGTTCTTGCTGATTCTGTGCAATACTCACCTCGATCTGCTGTTCCACATTCGCTGGCGTCGCAAGTTGCTGCTCTAAAGCGCGCACATCACAATGGTTTTTGTCGATATCCGCCACAATCAGCCAGTGCTTACTCTGACCTGCTGTCAACTTGATGGTTTTGTTGATCAAGTAGCTGCCGCGTACGCCACGCGTCAGTGGCTCGTTAGCAATTGGCTCACCACAGCGGAACGCGCCCAACTGTTCGCTGCTGAGCAGAATCTGCCCGTCGTCGTTATCGATGCTAAACACTGTGGTCGCCAACAGTGATTCGGCGGGCTCTGCGCGATCACTTAGCTTAGCGTACATGGTGTAGAGCGCCAGTGAGGTGCCTTCCACTTGTTCATTCCATTTGTAGGCATCCACCAAGGCACTGCGCGTTTGCAGAGCCGCCAATGGCGCGCCCGATGGCAATAGGTTTTGCAAACCGTCGAGAATGTCGAGCTCACGCTCTTGGCCAGAGAGATCACTGATTTGCGCACGGCGAACAAAGCCAAAATCGTCACTGCTGGCCCAAGTGTATTGGAATTTCAGCTTTAACGTGTGGTTAAGCTCTTCAAAAACGATTTTGTCGCCGATGCTGTTTTTATAAAGATTGCGCTCGACTTGGTACAAGCCATCGTGGAAACGGTTGAACGGTTCCCACAGTACCCAACGGCCATCTTGCTGTACGCGAATAATGGTTTTTGAGCCGGTGTTTTCCGCACTTTCATGGATATGATCCACCGACTTATAAGGGAAAAGAGCGTTTTCAGGACGAATGCGCCCCGCTGACAAACTGCCTGTTGAGGAGATAAACAGCCAATGGTCGCTGGACGAGACCACGCTAATAAAAAACGGGGCCATTTTATCTACGTTGGCGATTTTGTAGTAACGCTCGCCAAGTAAATCAACAAAAGAGCCAGTGACTGTTTGATTTTTAACCTGTGTAAGATTCATAATTTCATTCCGACTAAAGAAAGCGCTTTCTATTTGCGCTTTTTTAAATAGAGATGCTAACCATCACCCAGCAAGGTGATGGCAACGAGCAAAGTGGTTTTCTGCAATTTGGGTTGCTTCTGGCAGCGAGTGCGTACACTGCTCAGTCGCTTTCAGACAGCGAGCCGCGAATGGACAGCCAACACTGCTTGGCTTCCACAGTGGAATCTCGCCTTTTTTCGCTTGCAGTTCCCGTCTCCCCGCCTTGCCCACTTCTGGCACCGCAGAAAGCAGCAGCTGCGAATACGGATGCTGCGGGTTTTGCGTCACACTGTCGCTGTCGCCCCACTCAACCATGTGGCCGACATACATCACTGCGGTTTTTTCAGCGAAGTAACGTGCCGTTGCAATGTCGTGAGTGATGTACATAAATGAGATGCCGTGCTTGTCTTTTAGATCCGCCATCAAGTTCAAAATACCTAGGCGTACAGACACATCCAGCATAGAGATAGGCTCATCGGCCAAAATCACTTCAGGGTCAACGGCGATAGCACGGGCAATCGCAACGCGCTGACGCTGGCCACCACTGAGTTCGTGCGGGTATTTTTCCGCCGTCTCTTTCGCCGGCGACAGACCCACCAGTTCCAACAGCTCGTACACCAACTTAGGAATCGCGGCGTTCTCGGCACGCTTATGAATCTGCAATGGGCGCGCAATGTGGTGGTAAATGGTATGAACCGGGTTGAGTGAGCCAAAGGGATCTTGGAAAATCATCTGCACTTGGCGTGCGTATTCCAGCTCACCATTTTCTTTGATGTAATCAGCCAGCGGTTGGCCTTTGAAGCTGACTTCCCCTGCGGTTTTATCGTAGATGCGGGTTAAAATACGTGCTCCGGTACTTTTGCCCGAGCCCGACTCACCGACAATCGCCAACGCTTCACCTTTGCGCAGCTCAAACGACACATCGTTCACCGCTCGCATCAGATTACTTTTCATCGATTGACCCAGAGGAAAATCTTTCACCAGATTCTTAACCGAAAGAATCACCTCGGGTGTGTTTACTTGTTGCATATTTCCCCCAACTACACTGAATGACAAGAGACTAGGCTGCCGTTGCCGACATGTTTGAGATGTGGCTCTTGCTGCTTACACACGGATGCACAAACACCGCAACGCTCTTGGAAATTACATCCCGTTGGGATATTGAGCAGATTGACCGGGTTACCGGGAATGCCGTAAAGACGCTCTTTTGGCCCGTGAATAGTCGGGAATGACGAGATCAATCCTTTGGTATAAGGGTGCTGCGGATTGCCAAACACTTGCTGCGCTTCACCCAACTCAATTAAGTTGCCGGCGTACATCACGCCAATGCGGTCGGCGATTTCGCCCATCAAACTCAAATCGTGACTGATAAACAGAATCGAAAAGCCGAACTTGCTCTTGAGTTCGTACAGTTCGTTCAATATTTCACGCTCAACCACCACATCCAGCGCCGTGGTTGGCTCGTCCATGATGATCAGTTTCGGCTCAAGCGCCAATGCCACCGCAATCACCACGCGCTGCCTCATCCCGCCACTGAGCTGGTGCGGAAAGCTGCTCATACGATCGCCATGAATGCCGACGATTTTCAGCAGTTCTACCGCTCGCTCATGGGCTTGTTTGTACGGTACTTTACGATGCGCCAAAATCACATCCGTCAGTTGCTCACCAATGGTGATCACCGGGTTGAGTGAGTTCATCGCGCTCTGGAACACCACCGACACATCGTTCCAGCGAAAATCGCGCAATTGGCGATCGTTCATCTTCAACACGTCTTGCCCTTTGTAGAGGATTTCCCCCTCCGAGATCAGCGCAGGCGCTTTATGCAGACGCGAGATGGCAAACGCTAAGGTGCTTTTGCCACAGCCCGATTCGCCAGCTAAACCTACGGTTTCACCCGGTGAAATGGTTAGGCTTACGTTATTCACTGCGCGTGCCACGCCATTGGGTGAGACATAATCTACGCACAAGTTATTGATTTCAAGTAACTGACTCATAGTAGACCTCGGCGTTTATCGGCTTGCTTTTTCAATTGATGCCACAGTTTGATGTGTGGGCCAGTGCGCAGTTTCGGGTTGCTCACTTGGTCGATGGACATGTTGACCAGCGCCAACGCACCACCGGTAATCGCCAGTGCCGACGCCGGTACCAGCATCTCCCACCATGCGCCGGTGTAGAGCGATGAGGAGGTTTGCGCCCAGTACAGCATGGAACCCCAGCTCACTTCGGTTGCATCTCCCAAGCCGAGAATGCCTAGGCCCGCTTCCGCGCCCATGGCGTAAATCACGGTACCTAAGAAGCCGCCGAATACGATGGAAACGAGGTTTGGCAGGATTTCGACCAAGATGATGCGGATTTTTGACTCGCCCATCACTTCCGCCGAAATGATGAACTCTTTATTGCGAATCGCCATGGTTTGTGAGCGGATGACCCGTGCGCCCCAAGGCCACGACGTGATTCCGAGCAAGACGGTGATCACCAAGGATCCCACCTGACCGAGAAAAGCCGCCAGCACAATCAAAAGGGGCAACTGGGGAAAAACCAGAAACACGTTGGTCAGAAAGTTAAGTCGCTCATCGATTTTGCCGCCGAAGTAGCCGGAGGAAACACCGATGATCACTGCCAAGCTCATGGCAATCACGCCCGCGGCAATTGCTACGGTGAGTGACTTTCGCGCACCGTGCAGCACTTGGCTGTAGACATCACGGCCACTACGCGTGGTACCGAGAACGTATTCTGCATTCGGCGCGACGTGCGGGCGAGCCACGCGCTTTTCTGGGTTGTGGGTTGCCAATACCGGTGCAAATAGTGCTCCGCTCAGGATAATGGTCAGTAACAAACCACCAATAATGGCTGGCGGGTTACCGTAGAAGAATGCGTAAATTTTACCCAGTGTTTTTTTGGTCTTTTTCCACGAGAAACGAGGCTCACGAGCGATCATTTCAACGGGTTCGGACGCTTTATTAGTATTAATGATCTTGTCCATGGTACACCTTAATTCGAAATGCGGGGGTCAAGCCAGACGTAGAGCAGATCGGCAATAAAGTTCGCCGTTAAAACTGCCGTGACGAGAATTAACAAGATGGCTTGGATTAATGGGTAGTCACGCGCCACAATGCCTTTGAGTAGAATGTTGCCCAGCCCTTGGTAGTTAAACACCACTTCCGTCATGATTGAGCCGGCGAAGGAGAAACCAATCGCCATGGCAATCGCAGTCGCCACTGGCAAAATCGCGTTGCGGCCTGCATAGCGGTACATCACGCGGAAACTGCTCAGTCCTTTCGCTTCCGCCATGGTGACGTAATCTTCACCAAGCACGTTGATCATCGCGTTGCGCATGTTAAACACCCAAGTGGCGATACCGACCACCACCATCGAACCGACTGGAAGCACCGCGTGTTTCGCTACGCTGCCAATGAACTCTAGGTTAAAACCCGGCTCTAACGCTGGGTCGTAGGTGTACGCCAGCGGCAATAGTTCCAGTTTCAAACCGAAGAAGTAGAACAGCAGCAGCGCAGTAACGACATAAGGGAAGTTACTGATGAAGGCCAGCACGGGTGGCACCACTTGGCCAAACAGTCCTTCACGACGATAAGACGCATAGGTACCAATACTGACACCGATGATCAATGCGACAATCAAAGAGCCGAGCGCAAGGAACATGGTCCACGGCAGCGCCATGGCAATCACATCCGATACACTTACCGGAAACATCAGTACCGAAGGGCCAAGATCAAGCGTAAACACGCTCTTCATGTAAGCCAGATACTGCTCAAACAGGTTGCCATCGACAAAACCATACATCTCACGCACTGCGTCCATCTGAGCTGGGTCCATTCGACCTTGTGCTGCGGCAAACAGAGCATCCACCGGATCCCCTGGCATCAAACGCGGCAACATAAAGTTGAATGAAATCGCAATCAGAAAGGCAGTAAAATAAAAGCCAAAACGGCGAACTAAAAACGACATAACACACCTTTTAACCTAGGAGCCACCACCGTGGCGGTGACTCCTAACAATTGAAAACACAAACCACTTATTTCAGGTGTAAGTTGTTGAGAATGATCACGCGCTTACCGCCGTCATACCACACTGGCTGTACATAAGGATGATCTGCATCTGGCCAGCCAACAATCTTCTTGGTGCTGTATTGGAACCAAGTTGGGTTAGAGAACAGAGGAATAAACGGTAGGTTTTCTGCGGTGTATTCCTGCAATTGAGAAAGAATCGCTTCTTGCTCTTTCGCATCGCCGATTTTGCCGAAGCTTTCAATCAACTTGTCGATCTCTGGCGAGTTCACACCGTGGCCCGCGTGCCATGTTTTGCCGATACGTGACGTCGCGAAGTACTCTTGGTAGGCCAAAATTGGGTTGGTGGCGACCATCGACCAGTTGATCGACATGGTGTATTTGCTCTCTTTCAAGTTAGCGTCATACACAGCCCAGTCCACGGTTTTCACATTGGCTTTGATGCCAATTTCATCAAAGTATTCCGTGACCATCTGCACCACTTGGATCCAGTCAGTCCAGCCGTTCACCACTTCGATATCAAACTCAACCGTTGAGCCATCTTTGTTGTCACGTAAACCGTCGCCATTGCGATCCACAATGCCCGCATCTTCTAGCAATTGTTTCGCTTTTTCTGGGTTATATTGGGTCAAATAACCATATTTTTGCCCAATTTTAGGGTCGATATGCGTTTTGTATAGTTCACCAATACCGCCGACATTGTAGTTGGGCGTCGGATAACCATAAGCGGCGATATCGACAATCTCTTGGCGATCCAGAGCCATTGACAATGCCTGACGCACGCGCAGATCATCAAACGGCGCTTTTTTGGTGTTGACGTACAGGTGAATCGCGTCGTTGGCTGGGTACCAGAAGTGGTTGTTGGCTTTGTCTTGCGCGACAAACGTCGATTCCACATCCGCAATGAAGTTGGAACCCCAGTCGATTTCGCCTTTGATCAACGCAGGTTGAATTTGCGAGTTGTCGTTGTAAGAGCGGAAGTTGACGCAATCAAGATATGGACGACCTTCAAGGTAGTAGTTCGGGTTACGGCACAGTTCCATTTGCTGTGGCTTAACGTATTTCACTACCGTCATTGGGCCGCTGCCCACAGGATTTGGATTGGTAAAGGTGGTTAAGTCTGCCACTTTTGACCAAATGTGCTTAGGAACAATGTGGTAACGCTCTAGATTCCACGCGAAAGTCGAGTCCGCCTCATTGAGTGCAAAGACCACTGTAGTCGCATCTTTGGCGGTAATGGTTTGCAGATTTTTCGCCGACCAAATCCCTTTCTGGTCAAACGCTGGCGCATCTTTGGTGAGCATGAAGCTGTAAACCACATCCTCTGCGGTCAGTGGCGTGCCATCAGACCATTTCAAGCCGTCACGCAGTGTCAGGGTGAGGGTTTTTAGATCGTCCGAGTAAGCCACCGATTTTGCCAAACGAAAATCCGTTTTCCCCGTCATGTTATTGAACACCAACAGAGGTTCAAACATCACACCGTGCAGCAGATCTTTGGTGGTGTAAGGGTTGAAGTTGTCGACAAACCCCGTATTGATGATTGGCACGGTTAAGGTACCACCCTGTTTGATCTCGGCCGCTGTAGAGGCCGTTGCAGTTAACAGTAGACTGGCAGCGAGAGTTGCGAGCAGAGTTTTCTTTTGCATCACATTGTCCTTGTTTTAGTTACACCCCATGAAAGCGATTTCTTATTGTTTTTTGATTCACTTCCCGTTGTACGCACAATAACTAGCAAAACGAGAAAGAAAGCGCTTTCTTTTAATTCATTCTTCCCCTTTGCCTACAACTATTCAAATAGAGATGGATAAAAACGACCAGAGATCACAGATTCACTTAACTTATACATATCAATAAGTTATAACCATGTCCAGTTATTGGACTTAAATAAAATACTTAAAAATCAAAAACTTAAAATATGCCATTTATGATGAATTTTGTGACGTAACAAACGTTTATTCTCCGCAAAGAGATAGAATCATCGCCGTGACTCTCCATTTCTCTTATTGTTTGTCATTAAACAATAAGAAAGCGCTTTCTTTATTAAATATTCCGTGAAATGATAAGGTTAGACTACAAGTTGGAGTGACTCACTATGCTCAATTTCTGGAATGGCAACAAATCGTGGACAAGACAACAGCACGAAATCGATGTACTTCATGCTGTACTGCAAGCTCAAGAACTGCCTTGCAACATTGTCCATGATACTACGGACTACCCTCTCGCCACCGATGAGGCCAATATTTTTGCGTCAGGCACTGATCTCACTACCACGGTCGCGGGCAACCGTAAATTTGCCAAAGAAACATACCTGATGGTGCCTCACGCCATTTGCGGCGGCATCTTGGGTTGTCGTGTCTTGATTGTACGCCGTGATGAACAGGATCAATTTGCCCACTTATCGCTCTCTGAGTTGCAACAGCGTATCGCTGGCATTCCCGGCACTTGGGCAGACGCTGAACTCTTGCGGCAAAATGGTTTTCAGGTATTGGAACAAGGAACGCTGGCACAACAATTTTTACTTCTACAAGAAGGGCTGTGTGATTTTATCCCGCTCGGCATCAACGAAGCACAAAGTTTACTTGATGACCATCCACAAGAGGCCAGTCGGCTCGTCATAGAGCCCAGTCTGATGTTTTTCTATCCTTTACCTATCGTCTTTTATCTGAATCCGAGCCAAACCAAACTGCAAAAAGATCTCGAACAAGGACTACAAAAGCTCGAGCAACGCGGAGTGTTAGAGCACATCTACCGAAAACATTACGGCACTGCGGTTCAGCATCTTTCTCCAAAAACGCGAAAAGTATTCCGCTTAGTTAACTCTCTGTTACCTGAAGAGTGGCATGATTTCACGCCACTTTATCTTTGAATGGTTGGAGATGATAATTTTTCATTATTATTTTTAGAATATTTGATAATTTAACATCTCAAGCATGCTCACATAGACTTTCTCTATCGGTCGCAAGTACTCAGAAAATTAGCATTTGGAGAAAGTCATGAAAATGAATCACGTCGGCATCATGGTGGGCGATATGGACCAAGCGGTGGAGTTCTATACTCAAGCTTTGGGGCTAAAAATCGTCATGAACAATACAAAAGTGATTGAAGAACGAGAAACGGCGATTGGCCGTATGTGTATCGCGGTTTTTGGTGAGGGTTTTAAAGGTTTTAACATTGCGCACCTCACCACGACAGATGGTATTGGTGTCGAACTGTTTGAAATGAGAGAACGCCAAGAGCGCCATGGCGTAGACTTCTCTCGGCTAGGTATTTTCCATTTCTGCCTGCAAACCGACGATTTTGCAGGAGTGATGGAGAAAGTGACAAAATTTGGTGGGAAAGTGCGTATGGATGTGATGCGTTACCATCCAGAAGACGATGCAAAGCCCGCTAAGATGGTCTATTTAGAAGACCCGTTTGGTAATCTCTTTGAGCTTTATTCCCACTCGTATGAAGAAACCTACGCTTCCGATTACGAATAGCCCACCAAGTACACTTGGCATTACCACTTCTGAGGATTAGCAATTAGCTAATCCTTACTTGTTTCTGCACAGTGCTTCTTTTATGTTGCTTTCTATGGGTTACCTTAAAACAAATATGACACCCCATCCATTTTTGGTTGTATGAAGGACACCTCTATGCTCAATCCAATCTGGCTGAACACGTTCAAAACCTTAGTTGATGTGGGGCACTTTACTCACACGGCAGAAAAGCTGCATATGACCCAACCTGGGGTCAGCCAGCACATTCGAAAACTTGAAGAGCTCTGCGGTCATGCGCTCATACAGCGAATCAATAAAACCTTTGAACTCACAGAGCAAGGAAAATTGGTCTATGAACACGCCGTAAAGAGCGCCGATGCTGAAGCACGTTTGTTTGCTAGCCTAGAGTTTGATAATCCATTTGCTGGTCTGTGTAAGTTATCCTGTTCAGGTTCACTGGCATTGCAACTCTATCCACAGTTGCTGTCGTTGCAGCAAGCGCATCTTGATTTAAAGATCCATCTTGAAGCCGCCCCCAACCAGAAAATCTTCAATGATCTGCAGACAGATATGATTGACTTAGGGATTGTCACCCAAAAACCCGACGAAAGGCTATTTCAAAGCACTGTTCTCGGCAGCGAGACTTTATGTTTGGTCTTACCAAAGTTTTATAAAGAAAGTGAAATTAACGCCGACTTGCTATGCGATATTGGGGTGATTGATCATCCTGATGCCCAGCATTACTTATCCATTTATTTCAATGCGTGTGAGCTGGAGTCGCTGTCGAAGATCAACCTAGATAAGCTGCCAAAATCGGGCTACGTCAACCAACTGAGCCAAATCTTACTCCCGGTTTCTCGAGGTTTGGGATTTACCGTGCTGCCAAAAAGTGCCATCACAAACTTTGTCGATAGCGAAAGCCTAGTCGTTGTCAGTCCAAAAACGGAAGTGAGAGAAACCTTATATTTGGTGCAAAAAAGAAACCGCGACCTACCGCAACGTTACCATACCGTGAATAGCTATCTAGCACGCATTTTGTGTTAGTCTCGCAGAGAAACCAAGGGTAGACCACAACGAAAAATCGAAACGATATGCTCAATATGAATTAGATTTGGCGGAGTAAGAAGAGGAAAACTTGGAGCGGGCAGCGGGAATCGAACCCGCATCATCAGCTTGGAAGGCTGAGGTAATAGCCATTATACGATGCCCGCGCATCGTGAGGACGGGAGTTACTATGCCACATCTAATAAAAAAGGAAAGCCCTTTTTAGTTCAAACGGTTAAATCATAGTCAAACATTTTCCAAGTGCTCAGATATTGCTCTCATAGTTCAATCTGAGCGACTGCGGCACAGTTCTTTCCTTGCCTTTTCGCTTGATACATCAGATTGTCTGCTGTATTTAAATCCATCCTCTGTCGTACGTAGGGATAATACGCACATCCGAGGCTGATCGTCACCTTGTCGGGCATTTGGATAAAAGTGATATCAGACACCGCGACACACAAGCGTTTTGTCAGCTGCTCAACATTGGCAAACGGTAAACCACACAATACGATGGCAAACTCTTCACCACCGATTCTGGCGTATAGCGCATTATCCGGTAGCTCATGCTCGACACATCTTGCGACACGCTGAATCACCACATCGCCTGTGGCATGGCCAAACTCATCGTTAATTTTCTTGAAGTCATCGATGTCAAACATCAACACCGCAACCGAAGTGTCCTTTGTCGATAACGTTTCTAGTTGCTCAATAAAAAAGCGTCGATTACTAATTTGGGTTAAATGATCACGCCGAGAAATATCGAGCAAATTTTGATTCGCAGTTTGCAGCTCTTGCGTTCTTAACTTCACGGTACGCTTGAGAAGTAAGATATAACTAAAGGACAACACAACAACCAGCGCCAATGCAGCGGGAAACAAAAATTTGGGATACACGGTTTGAATTGTGCTCCAACTGGCGATCACTTTATCCATTTCGCGATCGCCCACTCGCTCAAAACCGCGCTCTAACTCTTGGAGCAGATTCTGTTTACCTTCGGCGACGGCGGGACGAATCTCCCCAGAGTAAAGATACAGTGCGGGCACAAATGCAGTGGATTGATCTGAAGTGTACAAGTAAAAATTCGCGACTTGCAGATCGGCGACAAAAGCGTCGATGTCGTGGCGAAAAGCCGCTTCTATCATCAAACGGTTATTTGTGTACTTGACCAACCTCGCCGCCGGATAGGTTTTTACCATAAAATATTCTTCATAACCGCCCTCAACTACACCAATCCCTTGCGCATTCTGGCCCGTCAGCATCTCGTTAAGATCAGAGGTGATGATTCTTTGGCTGAGATACAGCTGAGTATTGATGGTCATGATCGCATCGGCAAAATCGAAAAAGGTATCGCGCTTATCTGACCACAACAATCCGGCATGGACATCGGCTCTTCCTTCCCGAACCGCAAGAATAGAGTCATTCCAATCCGCCAAGACAAACTCGATCTCCACCCCGTTTTTCTCGCCGTAACGTTGCCAGAGATCGATCAAAATACCGCGCTTGGAGCCATCTTCAGCCACATAGGAAAACGGCTTCCAAGAGGTCGAATTCGCCACTCTGAGCTTCTTTTTTACTGAATCTTCCTCAGCAGCCAAGGTGTTAAAACAAAGCACAACTTGAGCAAATAAGACAAATTTCAATAAAACACGTATCAAAAGCGTGACATGCATTGAGCAAGTCCTTCATCGTTTAAATATTTTTGGAATTTAACGCTAAGTGTCGTTCAATTTTTTGCTTTTTCAACAACAAAACTTAGGCAAAAGGTCATTAAACTTTGAACTGTGAAACCTCTCGATTTAATTCATTCACTTTTTCTTTGGCCTGCAGGGCACAAAGATTGGAGGCGTCGCTGTTTTCTGCTACACCAGACACCGACTCCTGCACACCAGCCATCAACTGGGTAATGGATTGAGTCGCCTCCGATTGCGTTTGCGCTGCTTGGGCGAGCTCACTGATTTGCCGATTGAGCAGATTGATCTGCTCAACGCTCTCCTGCAGCTTGGTTACCGCTTGTTCTATGTGTTCTTCGCCACTAGACGCCAGTGTTTGACTGGCTTCGATCTCTTTTACCACTAAGCCTGTCGAGCTTTGAATGGCATTGACAATCGTATTGATCTCACTGGTCGATTCCGTGGTCCGACTGGCAAGCAAACGCACTTCGTCAGCCACCACCGCGAATCCTCGCCCATACTCTCCAGCGCGAGCCGCTTCAATCGCGGCATTTAGCGCCAGCAAATTGGTTTGCTCGGCCAGCCCTTCAATTACCTCTGTCACTTTGCCGATTTGCTCGCTCGCTTGGCTTAACTCCGCCACCATTTTTGCGGCGCTTTGAATGGTTTGATTGAGTGCTTGCATCGTCTGCTGATTTCTATCTAAGGCTTGATGTCCCTGAGAAATCTTCTCTTTTGAATCCGCCAGACTTTGCGCTGATGACTCCACTTGAAGCAAAGTATTGGTCGCGGCATCAGCCACCCCATTGACTTCATGCCCCACCTCAACCATATCCGCTTGCTGTCTTTTTATTTGTATGAGGGTTTTCTCACTCGCCTTCAACAGCTTACTCATGCTAGCGTCCACCGAAACGGCTTTGTCTGTCACCCCTTGGACGATTGAGGACAAAGAGTGATTCATTCGGTTTACCGAATCGGTGAGTTTTGCCAATTCGTCCGTTCCTTCGACGATCAAAGGCGCTTGCGAGATGTCCCCCGAAGCGATGCGGCTGGCGCGCTCAGACACCAGCGCAATTCGCCGACCAATATTCCGGCCTAAGTATCCTGACAACACAACAGCGGCAAGTACGGTTAGTACAACGGCAATCGCCAGAGAAATCACCACCTGTTGAATCGATTGACGGATCCCTGCTCCACTGAGATCAGCTTTTTGCTGTTGACTCCGCACCACTTGCTCTAACCGTTGATTGAGTTTGTTCGCCGTTGGCACCAGCTCTGAGGCCATTATCTGATTGCTTTGGTTCCAGTTAGGGGCATTTCGCAGGGCAATAACTTGCTCAGCGAGCGGGAAATAGAGTTGTTGCATCTCCTTAAACAGTGACCACAAATCGCGATCACTTTCTGACATCAGCTCACTTTTTTGCTCAATTTCCGCGACGGATTGATTATGAAAAGCGATAAAGTCTTGATATTTCTCTAGGTGCTCTGGCTTTCCGTACTGCAGATAATCTCGCATTGCGGAGAGTGCGTTAGCGAGTGAGGTGTAGCTGTTCGCATACACTTTGAACAGGCGCTTACGCTCACCGCCTTCTCGGTTGCCCGCTTCATCGTTGATCAGACCTTGGATCTGATCCAAAGCCACTTCGGCGATTGGCGCGGCTTCGTTGAGGAATAAGCTGTGCGCTGGCAAGTTTTCATCGGTGTGACTCAACTCAACCACACGATTAACCAAAGTGACCACCGTTTGCCACTGCTGCGACAACGCCTCAAATTCTTCAGGGGCAATCAGCGATTGCAAACGTGGTAGCGCTTCTTCTGTGCGAGACAGGACGGTGATCAGAGCTTGATGGAGGGTTTCTCGCTTATTTTCTTCTCCACCCAGCAGCATGTATGCGCGCAGGGTAGAGATAACTTCTTGAATGGACTGCTGAATGGCTCGGCTACTATCGACGGTCGGCAAATCACGAGTAAGTAGCGACGTTGTATGCTGCTCCACCACATTGGTAGTGCGATAAGTGAAAACCGACGAAGCAATAAACAACACAGCAAGTAACATAAAACTCAACTGCAACTTCCCTGATATTGAAAAACTCATCCAACAACTCCTGAGTAGTCTAAGATATCCCTCCAACAATTTTGGCACACTTAGCATACATGTCACTAACTTATCTCAACTGCAGCTTGCAAACTCGCCATTTTTTCCTAAATCAGCAGATAACACGCCACTTGCTCAGCCAGATAACGCCAATATTCTGCAAGCATGAGTCACTTTGAGCGACTATGGCTACATTTTTATTCGCTAAAAAATCACTTGTTTCATACATATGTGACGCTAGCGATAAAATTGTTAAAAAATTTCTATTGGCTATCTCGCTAATTTTCAAACGCTCTGATAACTTTACGCCACTTTAAAATTGGCTCAGATTGTCACCATGCCGTCGCACTACCGAATTAAGAAAATCGTAGAAATTGGCGATACCCTGCATCGCAGTGGTTGTGCACCTTACAAAGTTGAAAAATATACCCAGCACTACGCACAAAAACATGGTGTGGACGTGATGATACAGGCGACGCCGACGGCGATTAATTACCAGTTTACCGACGCCAACAATACGGTTGTGATGAAACGCCTCAAACCTGCCTCAATTAATTTGAGTTTGCTGGCAAACACCATCATCCGAATTAATCAACCCAGCAGTGAACCGGTCCCCGAACCCGTTGGCTATTCCAAATGGGTGATTGCCATGGCGAACATGGGCATTCCGCCTGCGTATCTGATGTTGGTCGGCAGCACTTTAGAAGCGGTCGGCTTCGCCTTTTTACTTGGGCTGATGATTTGGCTCTGCCAACAAGTTTTTCATTCACGCCGTGCTATTGCGGTGGAGTTCTTCTCTGCCTTGGTGACTGGCATTTTCGTCGCGTTTCTTGCCAACACAGGATTACCCATCCCCGTCTGGGCATTGTGTATTGCCGCGGTCATTTTGTTTGTGCCGGGGCTTTCCATCGCCAACTCGTTAGAGTGTCTCGCCTTTAATGATCTGATTTCCGGTACCAGCCTCTTTGGGCAGAGCGTGTTGACGTTGATAAAACTCTTTGTGGGCATCGTTATGGGGCTCAATATCGGCGAAGCGATCTGGGGGCAAGCAACCTCAATTTCATACACCAATCAGGTGCCGATCTGGATGCACATTTTCGGCTTGTTCTTGCTTTCCGTTTCATTAGGCATTTTGTTTAATGCCAGGCCCTTGGACATTGTTCTCGGCTTGCCTGTGGCAATTCTTGGCATGTGGGGGCCGCTATATTTGGGCTTTGAGAGTGGCTGGGTGGTTGGCACTTGGATCACAACGGTGCTCATCACCTTGTACGGTACATGGCTAGCTAAAAAAATGGATCTGACTGGCTCAATATATATTGTGCAAGGCATCATCATTTTGGTTCCGGGAAGCCGCGTGTTAGTGAGCGCAGGTCAGTCAGTATTTGAGCAATCCATTTTGCCGATCCCTAGTATTGGACTTTCCGCTCTGTTCATGTTTTCGGCGATTGTCGCTGGCCAAATTACCGCGTACGCTATCTATTCACCGAAAATAGAGCATTAACCCAAAACTGGTATTAAACCATCTATAACGAAAGAGCCCGGTGCAAAATGGATTTTCTTCATCCCCTTTGCACCGGGCTCTTTGCCTCTATGTTTCATTTTACGGCTGAAACTGCCTTTACCTTTTTTCGCTTTCACCACCCGAGTCTTAAACAACTGGCTGGTGACCAACGCCTTAAGCGCGTTATCTTGTATCACTCCTCTGCCTAACTCATGTTCATGAGTGTCAGAGTGAATCTTATTTTTGCTTTTCATTCCTTTTCCCTCCCGGGGTGTCTCATTTCAGCGACTATTTGAGATCAAAGCGCGTTGGCTGTCAATTCTTATATCAATTGACAGATTATTTATATCTTGTCCATCAGCAAAATTTATTTGACGCATCATTAATTTGTAAGATCGATTAATAGTCGAAAACAAAATAGTGATTGGCGACAAATAATCTCAATTTACCGAGGTTTATCCATTGACTCTTGCGTAAGTTAACCTAGACTTTGGGTCGAACAGAAAGGAAGTCTTTTGTTTTACACATTTCGGCGAATTTTACAAAATTCCAGAACTGTGGGTTACAAATGTATTTTTTTCTTTATGCAATACCAGTCGTCAATTCGGCTAAATAAATTTTGATATAGATAGGATTTACACATGTCTAACACAGTAACCGGCACCGTAAAATGGTTTAACGAAACTAAAGGCTTTGGTTTTATCAAGCAAGAAAACGGCCCGGACGTTTTTGCGCACTTCTCTGCAATCAAAGGTGATGGCTTCCGTTCACTCGCTGAAGGCCAAAAAGTCTCTTTCGTCATCTCACAAGGCCAAAAAGGTCCTCAAGCAGAAGAAATCACAGCGCTTTAATTAGACTAGACTTTTTTACGGTAGCCAGCCATAGTGCTGGCTATTTTTATGCTTGAAATTCAATCTTATGGCACTCAAACCGACGATCTACAAATTCCGTATCAACCTAACCGATATGAATCGCGACTATTTTGATACGATTTCCATCACCACCGCACTGCACCCCTCTGAAAAAATCGAACGCTTAGCAGCGCGCTTGCTTGCATTCTGTTTGCATGCCCAGCCCGACCTAGCCTTCACCAAAGGACTGTCGAGTACGGAAGAGCCTGACATCTGGAAGAAAGAGTACGACGACTCCATCAGCGTTTGGATAGATGTCGGCGAACCCGAAGCCGAGCGAATGAAAAAAGCCTCTCGACAGGCCCAACAAGTGGTTGTTTACAGCTTCAATAGCAAAAGCGCCGTGTGGTGGGAAAAGAATAAGGGAAAATTTCAATCACTGCCTGTTAACGTTTATCAATTGGATGCGGCGGCGGTGGACGCTTTCGCCACTCAGATCGAACGAGGCACCACATTGTCAGTGATGATCTCCGGAAACTCAATTTTTGTCGATGGTGACCACTTCCACCAGCAAATCGACTGGCAAGGTTTACAAACTCATGAATGAACTTGAGCAACAGCTAAGTGGCATCGGCGTCCATACACTTGAATTTGTAGAAAACCACCCACAAGCTCTCGCCCGCTTTTGCACTGGGCAAAACGATTTATATCTGCGAGTGGTTAAAAATAAGCCGCAAACGCCCAAGCAGTTGCTCCTACTTGGTTTGTTGACCAAAGCCCACAGTGAAACACTCGCCGATTTCATGCAACATGCGAAAAGTCGCCAAGCAATGCATTCAGTGTTCGAGAGTGAACTGGGAGAAGAGTTCGCCGAATGTTTTAACGACGTTACGCTACAGGATCTCAGCGTGGTGACAACCTTATGGTTATTTGTGCAAGGTCGCCTCAACATGGATTTTAGTTTAGCGAATGATCACGCCCACGAAACCGCACAGCACCTCAGCCCGTTTCTAAAAATGCAACCTGATGCCATTCGCAGCGAGTTTATGCAAAGTTTTTATCAAGGCAAAGTGCTTTACCAACGCGACAATCCGCCAAGGGGTTTCTGGCAACGAATACGCAATCTATTTGCTTGATAAATTTCATGGTTTTGTAACAAGCGTAACACTGGTACACTCCGACGCGATTTATTAAACGTGGAGATTCGCTATGCGCTTTATTCGTTGGTTTTTAGGCAAATTGATCCTACTGGCAAATGCTATTTTTGCTCCCAAAGGCATACAGCGTAGCCGGGAAGCGCAAGCCTTTGTCGATGCAAAAGCCAAAAATCTATCGCTGTATCAATTTGAAGCGTGCCCATTTTGCGTCAAAGTGCGCAGAGCAATGAAAAGACAATCGGTTCACTTTGAACTGCGCGACGCAAAGAACAACGCCGAACATCGTCAAGCCTTGCAACAAGGCGGCGGTAAGATCAAAGTGCCCTGTCTACGCATTGAGGAAGATGGCCTGACTCGCTGGCTGTACGAATCCTCTGATATTGTTGCCTACCTTGAAAAAGAATTTGCCTAAGAAAAGATCAAAGGCACCACTCGGTGCCCTTATCCTTGAGTAACACTTTTGCCGATTATTGGGTAACGATTAACATCAACTCTACCCTACGATTGCATTTGCGTCCGTTAATAGAACGGTTAGAGCAAGCGGGCAGATACTCGCCGTATCCACGCGTATACACTCTACGTTCAGGAACTCGCGACATCAACAATTGCTTTTTCACTTCGTCAGCACGTCGCTCTGACAGCGAGTTATTAAAGCCACTTGTCCCCGTACTGTCTGCGTGACCATCGATTACGACGTCAATATCATCACGAGAAGAGAGATAATTTCCGAGCAAACCAATCCACTGAACCGAATCGGCAGACACTTCGGCTGAAGCCGTTTTAAAGTGAATGATTTCGGACAAATGAATCATCATGTGATTCCCGGGCAACAGTTGATATTCGATCCGATTACGTTGCAAAAACGCTTGCAGCGTTTCCCTCGTCTCGCTTCTCTTCGGTGTAACTTCACGAGTGACTGGCGGCTCTGGTTGTGCTTTGACTTCCCCGCCCCAATCAGGATAAATCAAAGCTTCCTCAGTTTTGGGCGCCGTATCGAGCATATTTGGCGGCGCAATCAGGCTACTGCACCCAGACAGCAAAACGCACAAAAGCGAAAGACTCGTTCTCATCGACACCCCAAATGCACAAATAGTTACTTCTCAATATCATATCGACCCAATTTGAAAATCTTTAGCAAATTGGGGCTGTTTCCTCAATATAGCGTGCTCACATGTGATTCAGCGCTCGAACAAGGTCATATCGTGTAGATTGTTCAGACTTGCTTAACCGCTGTGGCTCACCGCTTTAAAGAATAGCTTATTGTTTCAAATTGCGATTTATGCCAAACATTCGGTTTTCCTATGAGTGGTTAGTGGGTAAAATCGCAACTCTTTTTCTCTTGTTGTCATGACTATGTATAAACGATTCATTTCACTGCTGATGGCCGTAGTCGCCATCTTCACTCTTGTCGCTTGCAGCGACACCATGCAGCCTAAAGAAGGCTTGCAATATAAGACCTTGCCCACCTCTCTCGAGGCTTTTCATCTGCCTGCGGTTACCGAAGTTTTTTCACTGACCTGTGGCCACTGCCGAACTATGGAAGAAGTGATTCCTCAACTGGAAGAGCAAACCAAGCAAACATTTGGCAAGATGCACGTCACGTTTAATGACAGTGCGCAAATCAGCGCATTTATTTTTTATACCGCAGTGATGCAGCTCAAGCAGACGCCAGATCACGCCTTCATGCAAGAGCTGTTTGCGGCTGTGCAAATGGGTCCCGATGTGGCGGGCATAGAAAAACAACAAGCACTCGAAAAAGCGTTTGAGAAACGTCACCTCATTAGCCCATATCAGTTAGAGAAAGAACAGCAGCAAGCGATGTTTGCCCTGTTTCAGCAAGCGGACGCGGCATCTCAAGCGGCGCAAATTAACGCAGTACCGACTTTTATCGTCAACGGCAAATATCAAGTCTTGACCGGTGGCCATAAAAGTACTGATGAGATCGCTCAAACAATCACTTATCTACTTAATCAACCTTAACTTTACAGAGGTCATTTGTGTCTAAATTCGTTTTCCCTATTATTATTTTTCTGCTCGCGGCTTTTTTTATCTACCGTACTTGGACAAGCCACAAAGCGTCTGAGGCGAACTTTGCTATTGGCCAAGCCTTTCTAGAAGAGAACGGTAAAAAGGAAGGGGTAGTCACCACAGAGAGTGGCTTGCAGTATCAGGTGCTGCAAAAAGGCCATGGTGATAAGCACCCAAGCGCATCAAGCAGAGTGAAAGTGCATTATCACGGCACTTTAATTGATGGCAGCGTGTTTGACAGTTCCGTTCAGCGCGGTGAGCCCATTAGCTTTGGCTTAAATCAAGTGATTAAAGGCTGGCAAGAGGGCCTGCAATATATGGTTGAAGGTGAGAAAGTAAGGCTGTTTATCCCAAGCTCACTCGGCTATGGCAAAAGCGGTTCTGGCCCTATTCCACCAGCCAGTGTACTGATTTTTGATGTCGAACTGATTGAAATTCAATAAAAATTCTATAAAGTGCCGCTCATTGACGGCACTTTTTATTCGCAACGTTTTACACCAACACCTACGTATCGATTCAAATACGTTGCACTATACCTGTTTGGGACAAATTAACGGTGAGGCAGCGGATAAAATATCAACTCCTCACCTTCAACTATAAAGCAGTCCATACCCGCTGCATGGGCCGCCTGCAATCCAAGTTCGGTATCTTCAAACACGGCACATTGTTGCGCACTGAGTTCTAAAAGCTCTGCGGCACGCAGGAAAGTCTCCGGTTCTGGTTTGTGTTGCGTGACATCACTTGCTGTTACCACCACATCGAAGCAGGAGCGCAGCCCGCTGTTTTTTAACAGGCGTTCGGCGCTTTCACGCTGACTACCCGTTCCTACCGCCAGTTTTTTCTTGCCGAGGAACGCTTTTACCACACGATGAGTGACATCAATGATATCGCCATGGTTTTTCAGTGAGACAAAAGCATCCATCTTAAACGCAGACACTTCACTGGCAACAAGTTGCAGGCCAAAGCGGCGGTTGAGCTCGCTGGCGATTTTAAAGCTCGGCATCCCCCCCAGCCCATGCAGCCACTCCCTCTCAAAAGGAAAGTCAAAAAATTCAGCCGTTTGGCGCCAGGCTTCTAAATGTGCGGGCATGGTATCAATCAAGGTTCCGTCCATATCAAAGATCAAACCTTGATAGCGTAAATAGTCATTTTTGTTCATAGCTATCATTTCTTGTATATTGAGTGTCAGTTTGCTCATTAGGGGCTAGTATTAAGGAGTCAAGGTTGCAGGAGTTAAAAATCTCTCACTCGGTTGTTCTTGCCAGCCACGAATGGGAAATAATCGCTATTCGGGCACAAGGTTGCGGTGGGCAGAACGTCAATAAGGTATCGAGTGCGGTTCATTTGCGTTTCGATATCAAGCAATCGACCCTACCAGATTTTCATAAGCAATGCTTATTAAATCTCGGAGACAGTCGCATCAATAAAGAGGGCGTTTTGGTGCTAAAAGCTCAGCAACACCGCAGTTTTGAAAAAAATCGGCTTGATGCTGTAGAACGTTTGGCACAAATCATTCGAAATGCGATAAAGAAAGATAAGAAAAGAGTGGCAACAAAACCAACCAAAGGTTCGGTTAAAAGGCGACTTGAACAAAAAACGCACCAAGGAGCCAAAAAGGGCTTACGTGGAAAAGTTACTTTTTAAACAATTATTTACAAGTCAGTAGTGAAATGCGAGCTAGGTAGGGTTATAAGATTTTATAATTTTATCGCCATTCGTTATAAACGTATAATTAGTACGAATGACTATAAAACTGCTTACATATCTAAGGATACCGTATGACTATCAAGCAGAAGCTCTACTCTTTGGGTGTTGTCGCTATTTTAGGGATTGTTGCCCTACTGTTTTCCACCACTCACTTTGTTTCTAAATCGGAACAACTTCAGCAAGCCATCAAACTCGTCGCAGATTTGGAAATTCGACTGCTTAACCTTCGTCGCAATGAAAAAGATTTTTTACTCCGCAGCGATGTTAAGTACTTGTCTACTTTTGATAAAAACGTCGATGTTTTTCTTTCAACGGAAAAACAGCTCGCCGCCATTCTCACTAGCAACCAACTTCCATCAAGCGCTCAGTTGCGACAAGATTTACTCACCTACCAAAAAGGCTTTCAAAACTTGGTCGCGGCCTATCAAACCCTAGGGCTGAACGAGCAGCAAGGCTTATTAGGCAGCTACCTGCAAGAACTTAAGCGAGCAAAAGAGGCATCCAACGCGGAACAAGTTCTGCGCTTGATGGAGTTCAATCAAAATGTATTACAAGGCGAAGTGAAGAAAGAGCTGCTCAGCGGCATAGAAAGTAGCACCCTGCTTAGCCAAGCTGCGCAGGTGGCCAATCAGCATGTCACTATTGGCGTGCAGTACAACAAGGGACTGTTGGGGGAAGTGCGTAATCTCTCCCACACCGTAGAGGAACAGTTCAAAACATTTGCTAACGCTCTCAACGAAGCGTACAACGAGCAAACCCAGCAAATGGACCTTATTAAGCAATTTGTCACCGCTGTCGTCCTTTTACTTCTGGTGGGGATCATTTGGCAGATTTCCCGCTCAATCAATCATCAAGTTCAAGTGCTGTCTGATACGATTCACCGAATCTGTGAAACCAACAATGTGGGTTTGCGCTGTCAGATGAAAGGCAATGACGAATTGGTCGAAATTGGAAATTATTTCAATACCTTGCTAGAAAAAATCGAGCAGCTCATTTTCCACTCTCAGGAAAAATCGACCCAGCTCACTTCCAGCACCAACAGTATGCACGATGAACTGGAAGGCGTGATTGAGCAGTTCCATGTTCAGGCAGATCACACTTCGACCATGACCATCTCAGTGCAGGAAATGGTGTCCACCATCAGCGAGATCTCGGAAAGTACTTCTGTGGCGGTTGAAGGGGTGCAACAAGCAGCGAAAAACGCCGAAGCTGGACGTAATGTGGTGGTATCGACGGTGAAAAATGTTGATCAACTGACCAGCATTTTAGCCAATAGCCAAACGTCTATTCACTCCCTCAACGACCACGTGGACAAAATCGGCGGCGCAGTGGTCATCATCCAAGGGATCGCAGAGCAGACCAACCTACTGGCACTTAACGCAGCGATTGAAGCAGCGCGTGCAGGTGAACAAGGCCGAGGCTTTGCCGTGGTGGCCGATGAAGTTCGCGCCCTTGCCAGCCGGACTCACCAGTCAACCGAAGAGATCACCAAAGTGGTGGCAGCGATCCAGTCGCAAATGGCGAAAGTCGTCAGTGACATTGAGCAGTGCAATCAGCAAGGCCAAGAGACGTTGCACGCATCCGAGCAGTTAGATGCCAGTTTGGCGCGTATTATTATCGATATGTCGAATATTCAAGCTAACTCAGAACGCATCGCTTCGGCCATTGAAGAACAAGGCATTGTGATGGGACAAGTGAGCGATTCAATTACCGAGCTCAACACCATCTCTGAAAACAACATGCATTCAGCCCAAGAGTGTTTGGCGGAAGTGAATACCGTCTCTTCTCAAGCCAAAGACATGGACAAAGCGGTTGCGCAGTTTAAGACTCGCAAAAGCTGAGGGAGACACGCACAGTTTGAAGTAAAAGCGCAATGGTCCAAGGTGCTACTTTAAATAACGCAACGACTACTTTTTTAACTAAAATGCGTTATCATGCAAGCAATTACAGCCTTCGATAGAGAGGACAAAGATGATATCTAAATGGGCTAAGCGCTTTTACCAAATGGCAGAACTGGTGGCGTCATGGAGTAAAGATCCTTCCACACAGGTCGGCGCGGTTATTACCAAACAAAATCGTATTGTCTCAGTGGGTTTTAATGGCTATCCGCATGGTGTTTCCGACAGCGTTGACACCGATGAGCGAGAGCTGAAATATCTCAAAACCTTACACGCTGAAGAGAACGCCATCCTGTTTTCTAAACGAGATCTCGATGGTTGTGATATTTGGGTGACGCATTTTCCTTGCCCAAACTGTGCGGCGAAAATCATCCAAACAGGAATTGCGCGAGTACATTGCCCTGAGCAATCAGCCGATTTTCTCTCTCGCTGGGGAGATAAGATCCAAGTCAGCCAAGATATGTTTAATCAAGCGGGTGTTGAAGTGGACTGGCTACCGCTGGCCGACCTAAACAGCGATGACGTTCGTTAGTCTCTTTTTACCTGCCAAAACAAAAACAGTCGGCCCGGTTATATTACCGGGCCGACTGTTTTGAACACAACGATTAGGCGTAGCGTTTGGCGGTCATCTCTGCGATTTTTACGATCACTTCCACGGATTTTTCCATCTGCTCGATAGAAATAAATTCATGAATGCCGTGGAAATTATATCCGCCAGTAAATAAGTTAGGGCAAGGAAGTCCCATAAAGGATAATCTTGCGCCGTCTGTACCACCTCGAATCGGCTTAATCACTGGCTCAACATCACACTGCTCCATCGCTTGTTTGGCAATGTCAATAATGTGGGGGAAAGGTTCGACTTTCTCCCTCATATTGAAGTAACTGTCGGTAAAGCGGACTTCCACCGAGCCGTGTTTCAATTGCGCATTCATTTGATCGACCCGTTGCTGCATAAAAGCTTTGCGCTGTTCTATGCATTCACGTGAAAAATCTCGTAGGATATAGCCCAGTTCTGAACGTGCGACACCCATCTCCGCCGATTTCAAATGATAGAAACCTTGATACCCTTCGGTGCCTTCAGGGGTCTCATCTTCTGGCATCATGCAGTGAAAACGGCTCGCCAACGTCATCGCATTGACCATTTTGCCCTTGGCGGTTCCCGGATGAACACTGACGCCATGGAAAATAACGTCAGCACTGGACGCATTGAAGTTCTCGTACTCCAACTCGCCTTGTGGGCCACCATCAACCGTATACGCCCACTCGGCGCCAAAACGGGCCACGTCAAAATGGTCCGCGCCACGGCCAATCTCTTCATCAGGCGTAAAACCTATGCAGATATCGCCGTGTGGGAGGTGCGGGTTTTCCATCAGAAGCTCAATGGCAGATAAAATTTCTGCGATTCCGGCTTTATTGTCTGCGCCTAACAGCGTAGTGCCATCGGTTGCAATCAGGTTGTGGCCATGCAGAGCGTGCAAATCGGGATATTGAACTGGAGAGAGCACCTCATCGCCGATACCAAGTGCAATATCGCCACCTTGATAATCTTCGATAATTTGTGGCTTAACGTGTTTGCCAGATGCATCCGGCGCGGTATCCATATGGGCAATGAATCCGATGGCAGGAACAGGATAGCTGACGTTTGACGGCAGTTTTGCCATCAAATATCCATTGTCATCGAGGTGTACGTCACTCAAGCCGAGTTCGATGAGCTCTTGCTTTAAGTGCTGGGCAAATTTCAACTGCCCCGGCGTACTTGGGCAGCATTTTTTCTTGGCATTCGACTGAGTGTCAAACGTCACGTAGCGAATAAATCTTTGTACTAGATGTTTCATAGCAATTCTCATCATGGTAGCCAACAGGAGGAGCGGATTTTTGCTTTAGGGACATGCTCTCTACTTCTAATGCCGAATAGAACAAGGAGATTTGAGCTGCAAGGCGATATCCGGCCGAACTATCTTACGCCCTTGAAAGGATGAGAAGTTGCTTTGAATCAGTTTTTACTGCATTGCTTGTGCTTAACGTAAATAAGGCGACTATTTTGCCGCTACCGGTTTGTGGCTACCTGTTTGCCACTACCTGCGCGTGCAGTTCGCTGGCGAGCTCCTGCCAATCGCTAATCTCGCGATGAAAATGGCGCCATTGGGCCGCGTTCATGGAACGCGCAAGTTGCAGAATGTATCCGTCAGCTAGATCGACGTTCGACTGCAACTTTTGCTTAAATGCGTCGCCATGGTAGCTTTCGGGGTCAAGCAGCAAACGAGTAAGATGCTGCTGGAAATAGTGTGGATCTTGCTTGTGTTTAAACAGCGCTTCGACCGCTTGACGTAAGGCTGCCCGATATGCGCGCCAATCGGCTGTCGTGATGGTGACTTCTTGCGACCACTGTTTTATCAGCGCTTGTTGCGCAGGCGTGAGCTCTCCTAACCACTCTTCCGCACCTTCGACAAAAAACTCTTGATAACGCTCTCGGATCTCTTCCTCATTTAAATCCGCATATTTTTCATCACGTTTGCGATGAGCCTTTATCATATTTTTCAATAGCTCATCTTGCTGCGCCTGACTTAGCGAGAGCGCCAGAGCGTAAAGATCAGGAGCCAGTTTTTGCGCGATACGATAGCGGTGCTGTGTTAATGCTTCTCTTTGCGCGGCGAGAAAGGGTTTGGAGAGCTGAGTTTCAGTCAAGGTGGACAGCAATTGCAACTGGGATAGATAGATAGGCAGTTCGCTTTCTCTGTGCCATTGCAGCAGCACATCCAAGCGCTCTTCCACCAGCTCTTCTTGTTCATCCGTCAAGGTTACATAGTCATCAATGTACTCCATCACGACCCAATCGAGATGGTTATAAACCATTTTGTTTGAGCACCCTGTCAGCAGCAACAGCATGCCAAGTAACCCTAGGATAAAACGCCCACTCGTCGTAATCCGAACATAGATGCGTGACAACATTCCACCGTCCCTGTATCTGTTTTTCACATTAGTGTTAACTTAGTTAGCCAGCTTGGCCAAGTTATTCCAAACTCCAAAGCATAACGGGTGAAGAACACTCTTCACCCGTTTAGGCTAACCTTGAAAAGCGTGTTCTATGGCACACCGTGGCCTTTTGAGGCCACCCAAACGCGATACCATTGCTCGCGACTCAATTCCAACTTAAGCGCATTCACTGCACTCTGCACCCGTTCAATTTTACCTGAGCCAATGATAGGCAGTGGCTTGGAGGGCAAACGTCTCACCCAAGCATACACCACTTCATCGATGCTACCTGCTCCCAGCTCTTCTTTGATTGCATGCAGCTCGTTACGTACTCTTAATGCTTGCTCACTGTCACCGTGAAACAGAGCGCCACCGCCCAAACATGACCAAGCCATCGGCCGTATGCGGAGTGTTTGCATCTGATCAAGTGTGCCATCTTGTACCACGTCAAAATTGAGCGGATTAATTTCCACTTGGTTGGTCACTAAAGGTTTACTCAAACGCGACTGCAAAAGATCAAATTGACGTGGCGAAAAGTTTGATACGCCAAAATGTTTCACTTTGCCCACTTTGTGCAGTTCGTTAAACGCCTCAGCGACTTCATCGGCCTCCATCAAGGCGTCAGGACGATGAATAAGCAGGACATCCAGCTCATCCACACCTAATCTCTCTAGCGAATTATTCACCGATTGATAGATGTGCGCCGCGCTGGTGTCATAATGGTTGACTTTACGAAGTGGGTTTTTCTCACCACATAAGTTGATATCACACTTGCTCACAATTTGGATGTCGCGGCGTACGCTCTTATCTAACGCCAGCGCTTCGCCAAACAGGCGTTCACACTCGTACTGACCATAAATGTCGGCGTGATCAACCGTCGTCACGCCCATTTCAATATGCTGCTTGAGGAACGTTAAGCGCTGCTGAGGGGTCATGTTCCACTCGCCCAAACGCCAGTATCCTTGGATCAGCTCTGAAAACTCAGGCCCTTGAGGTGCAATCACTACTTTTGCCACCATGGTGTTCTCCTTTTCTTTAACTGCCGTCAATCCTAGACTTGTTTTGCCATTGGCTCAACGCGTAAACTGGATTTGTTCGAACTGGAGTACGAAGTAATGAGTTTTGCGCAGCGTTTAAACACCTTAATTGGCGAAGAGAGCATCAGCGGTTTTGCCCGCCGTGTTGGCCTTTCAGAAGCTTTGATCCGTAAGTATCTCAATGGTAGCGAGCCAAGCCTATCTAAAGCCAATCAAATTGCCGTTCGGGCAAACTGCTCCTTGGAATGGCTGGCCACAGGCTGTGGTTACTTGTACCGCCAAGCCGAGGTCGTGGACGCCCCCGCTTATCGCATGGCTTATCAACACGTGACGGGGCAAAAACTCAACGAACAAGAATGGCCAAACCAACAACAAATTATTGCTGGCTATCAGTACCTGCGTGCGCATAAGAAAGCAGATGGTTTTTTAGATAAAGAAGGTATGGCAGCATTCATTTCTCGTTCTTCTTTGGCGGAAAAAAACGAGTAATCACCAAGGTTATCCATTTACTATCATGGCCGATTTCGGCTAACACGCTGGGCTGTTGAAGGTGATACTGCGAAGCTGGGAGCCAACGTTGTGTTTGTGAATGCGTTCGGTATTTATTGAGGAAAATAACCAGATTTTTATCGACAAGGTTTCTGTTCTCTTGGGTCTTGGCTTTTGCTAACTGTACTTGCACATCGAATGAGTGACCCGACGCAGAAACCTCGGCAATCTGCATCAAATCCTTTCTTAGGTTCAACTGCAGTTGCAACCAAGCGATTAAGTCAAACTCTGTTTGCAACGTATAGACATGTTTCGAATCCATTAATTGCAACTCTCCAAAAAAAGGTCGCTGATAGTAGGTCAGTTCGTCAACGCAATACCTTTTTTCTACTTCGTTTTGTGAACAGTCAAAAAATGGCGATTCAACAATGGTAGTTTCACTGAACAAAGCTCTTTCCCCCATTAGAGTATGTGAGATAAACGCTGAATATTCAGTCTCTTGAGCCAACATTGGTGAAGAAACTAAAACACTAGCGAGCAAAATTAGCGAAAAGCAATATTTAGACATATTATGAAACACAGGTTCGCTCCTTATATTTATTTATATATCTATCACCTCCCCAAGACATGAGACGGGCAATAAACAAACAACAACGCATTCAAAAAAATATTAATTATGTGATAACAAACATTGATAACGTGATATTGATCCATAAAATGTGTCCTATCTTATAACTAAGGTAGGAAACCATGAAACTAAAATTGTCAGTTTTATCAATAGCATTATTTGGCTTATACGGTTGTGGCGGCTCAGATTCAAACTCAAGTGCGACAGATTCAGCAACACCACCAACACAAACATATGCATCACTGGTCAAAGCAACACCAATTTCCCAAAACGATTCCATATGTACTTCAGGTGGAATTAAAATAGACCTTGGTCTGGATAAAGATGATTCAAAAATACTTGAAAATGGCGAAGTATTGCAAAGCCACACTTACTGCAACAGTGGAGTGAAGGTCATAGATGGAGACCTAGTTGTAAACAATGACGCTCTTGTCTCTGTTCTATCCATTGCTAAAAATGACGTGCGATGCAATTTAGGTGGACAATTAGTTATTGCTGGTATTGATGCTGACAATAATAACAAACTAAGTGAGCAAGAAATTTCTGAAGAGCACATTTTATGTAGCGACGGCGAATATACCGCACCTGACATTTTAATCAATGCAATAGTTGCGTCTCCTGCCGTAATACTTCCTAGTGAAACGACAACAATTACAGCCACCATTAGTAACGTAAGTGATAATGATACTCTGACTTGGTACGACAGTGATGATAATATCATTAGCCCTGTATCAGTCAATCAGCCTCAAGTCATTGAACTTACCGCAGGTAATACATCTGGTGTAATGAGTGCAAAATTAGAAGTAAAAAGAGTCCATCAAGATGGCTCGATCACTTTGCATGCACAAAAAATAAACGTCACCATTGCTGAAGCGCCGAGTAAAACTCAATCCGTGGTGATGGACAATACTCAGGTACTACTCCCTGAAGGCTACTCGACTCAAAACATCACCGGTGATTTTAAAGGAGTGGTTATGTACGGAGAAGTTCCACGGCAAATTCAAAAATCAGGCATACCAACACCAGTAGGTACAGAACTGATTGGCTTTACCAGTGAAAGACCTTCTCTATCACAAGGCTCGACAACAGTAGATATCCTTAACAGAATAATGGGGTCATTGGATTCAACATTAGGCTATCGCAACGACGTCACTGAAATATCGAAAAAAACTTTGGTAAATGGCGACGTATCTGCTCGCTATAACATTTCCTTAAGTGAAACTAGACAAACTACGGCCTTACTCCAACTGATTCTACAAACTATCGGAACCAACAAAGTGGGTGGAGTTGTCGACCAGCTCGTTGCCGATGCCAATGAAAAAAATACCAACGCATTCCAGTTCGACATTGTGCTTTCGTTCGATGAACAAAAAGATAATGTAGTAATGACTAGTACTCTTATTGCTAAAGAACTCTTTAGTAAATACGAAACACTGATCGATACAACTACCTCTGAAAGTGTTCGTGCACCAGTAAATGCAACGATCAAAGTACAAAACGATACTATCACTGCCATTGAACAGACCGTATCAAAAGCAGACTTTCTCTTTGTGATCGATAATTCTGGAAGTATGGGAGATGAACAAGATGAGATCAGTACTCTAACACAAACGTTTCTAGATGAAATTTCTGCTTCAGGTCTCGATTATAAGGTGGGAACAATTACAACCGATAATGACTCTCTAAGAGGGAATGGATTTACTCACGAACCAGAGCAAATTGCCTTAGACTTTAAACCCGGAACGAACGGTAGCGGATACGAAAGAGGTATCTATTTTGCTGAAAAGGCTTTAGCTCCAACTACGGGAACTGTTGCCGTTGCGGGCTACCCTCGATCAGGAGCCTCTCTGTCAGTTATTATTATAAGTGATGAAGAAAGTCAATATCCGACAAGAGATTTTGACGTTAATAACAACCTGTTTGTAGATAATGGCTATCGAGTGTATTCCATAGTTGATCCAAGTGATGCTCGTGTTAGTCAATATGATGACTTATCTCAAACAAGCCTTGGTTTGGTTCTCAATATCAATGAGAAAACCGAGTACAAACAGTTTATGACCGATATTGCGAACAATGCTGGAGCGTCGACTGTGGGGTATAAACTCGGGATAAATGACGCAAGTAAAGTCATTTCCACGTCCCTTTCGGTTAAAGTCGATGGTGTAGAAGTAACACGAGACAAAGTAAACGGTTGGACTTATTACCCTCAAACAAACAGTATTAGCTTCCGCGGAACGGCTATCCCAGCGGCAGGAGCTGAGATAGTTATTGCCTACAACTACGTCGAGCTTGAGAAGTAAAGCATCAACTAAATCCATAAAACGGAAAGGCGCACTAGCGTGCGCCTTAACCTCGTACTCAATCGTGAGTCTGCGAATCGGGATGTCTATAGCTGCATCCCAAACAATATACGAGGCACTACAGTAGGGTTTTGAATCCATCCAAATTGTGTGTAAAACTTCACATCCCTCCTTCTTAGAGCAGCATGTTGCTTTACGATTTAAGTGTGGCTCATAAAGGCAACTTTGCAAGGAATCTGAGAGAAAAATTCTATCTTTTTTATTCGTTACAGAACCTTAAACATATAAATATTTGTAGTGCCTATTAATTTTGCAAATCTAATTTGCATCTTTGTTGATTAAGGCGCATAGCCGGCCCCGTTTATAATCGGCATCCCTATCATACAAGGCGGAGAATGGTAATGACCAAACGTGAGAGAATTGTGCAATCTGTGTTAGTGCGAGTCCCTAAAGATGCCATTAACCAGTTTCTCTCTCGAGGTTCTACACCGATTTCTGTGCTTTTTCTTTCAGCGTTGGTCGGCATTGTTGCTGGTTTAGTCGGCACCTACTTTGAGATTGCGGTGCACTTCGTCTCCGAAACTCGCACCGAGTGGCTGCGCGACGAAATTGGCCACGTACTGCCACTGTGGTTAGCTGCGATTCTGATCAGTGCCGCACTCGCCTTTGTCGGGTATTTTCTCGTCCACCGTTTCGCCCCGGAAGCCGCTGGCTCCGGCATCCCAGAAATCGAAGGGGCAATGGATAACATTCGTCCGGTGCGCTGGTGGCGTGTTTTGCCCGTGAAGTTTTTTGGCGGGATGGGCGCGCTGGGTTCTGGCATGGTGCTTGGTCGCGAAGGTCCGACAGTGCAAATGGGTGGCGCGGTTGGCCGTATGGTCACCGATATTTTCCGCGTCAAAGATGACGATACTCGTCACTCACTGCTCGCTTCTGGCGCCGCGGGCGGTTTAGCGGCGGCATTCAATGCCCCTCTCGCGGGAATCATGTTTGTCGTGGAAGAGATGCGTCCGCAATTTCGTTACTCATTGATCTCCATTCGCGCTGTGATTATCTCCGCCGTGATGGCCAATATTGTTTTTCGCACCATCAATGGACAAAGCGCGGTCATCACCATGCCGCAATATCAGCCGCCGGAGCTGCAGGCACTGTGGTTATTTCTTCTGCTCGGCGGGTTATTTGGTGTGTTTGGCGTGCTGTTCAACAAACTGGTTACCGTCGCACAGGATACGTTTGTCGCCATTCATAAGAACGATCGTAAACGCTATCTGCTCACTGGTACCTGCCTTGGCGGGATCTTTGGTCTATTGCTGCTCTACATTCCGGAGTTGACTGGTGGCGGCATTCATCTGATCCCTGAGATCACCACTGGTAACTACAGCGTCTCTGTCTTGGTGTGGCTGTTTGTCGGGCGTATTGCCACTACCTTGATCTGCTTCGGCTCTGGCGCACCTGGTGGTATTTTTGCGCCGATGCTCGCACTTGGCACCTTGTTTGGTTACGCCTTCGGTGCGACGGCGAAACTGCTACTACCAGAGCTGCCGATTGAACCAGGCATGTTCGCCATTGCGGGCATGGGCGCGCTGTTTGCCGCAACCGTGCGTGCTCCCATCACCGGCATTTTGCTGGTGATCGAGATGACCAACAACTACTACCTGATTCTGCCGCTGATTATCACCAGCCTTGGCGCCGTGATCTGCGCGCAGGCGTGTGGCGGTAAACCGATTTACAGCCAACTTTTGCATCGTACGATCAAAAACGAAAAGCTTCGCCAGCAAGATCTGCCCGAACAACCGACGGCGTAACGCCTCACAGCCTCAGCCGGGAGTCACACCTCCCGGCATTTTTGTGCTATTTGTTAAATTTTTCGCGCAACTTCTCATTAAAGTTGTTAAGATTCCTGCGCTTTCTGGTAGGAGTCGAAACGAACATCAGCTTGTCTGTTATAACCCTGTACAGACGTGCAACGACATTAACAATTTGGTGTGTCATCACCAACTTCGCCATCAACACACTCCAGACGGCACGTTTTCCTCAAAATTAAACGAGATAAATGGAGTTATCGTTGAACTGGAAAAGACTTGTTCAAGTGCAAAGCGTTCCCCCGTCACAAGCGGCCCTTGCACTAGGCATGATTGGTTTAGGACAGGCTTGGGCCTTGTATCTCCCGCAGATTGGCGTGCCGATTCGCCCATTTTTAGCCACTCTCGGCGCACTGCTGCTTTTGCCTGTTTTAGCTCGTTATGCCACCAGCGCAAGAACGTTTATCAACGATATCCGCCATCCGCTGAGTGGCAGTTTGATGGCGCCGATGAGCATGGCGCTTTTGATATTGTGTGACTATCTAGCGGTGGTTTCGCCAGCGGTTGCTTATCCTTTGTGGTTTATGGCCATTTTGCTGCATTTCACCATGATGGTGCTGTTTTTCAGCTTCCAGATCATGAACTTTAAAATGTCCAATATCGTGCCGAGTTGGTTTTTGTATCCGGTGGGGCTCATTAGTGGTTCGCTGGCGGGATCGCAATTTGGCCACAACGTGTTTTCCGAAACCTTGGCGCTGGTTTGCATCGGCATCTATTTCTTCTTGCTGCCTTTGGTGCTCTATCGCTTGGTGTTTTTTGGTTCTTTGCCCAAAAGAGCAAGGCCTACGCTCGCCATCATGGCGGCTCCGGTGAACTTGTCACTGGCCGCTTATTTGGTCAATTTCAAACAGCCCGATCCCATTTTAACCGGCGCTCTGGCAGGCATCGCTATCACCATGACCTTGCTGATTTATCTCTGTTACATTCGTCTGCTGCGTCTCAAATTCCAGCCATCTATTGCCGCCGTCACCTTCCCTTCGGTGATCAGTGCAATTGCCATGCATCGACTGACACAATTTTTTGCCGAATCACACCCTCATTGGCACTGGTTGCACAATTTCGGCTTTTTTGAATTGAGCATCGCGACTTTGCTGGTTGTTTGGGTCTCGGTGGGTTACTTCAAAATGTACTGGCCAGAGATCGCGGCAACGAATGCCCAATAATAAGGATAATAAAAAAGCGCCAACCTAGGTTGACGCTTTTTTATCTGTGGCTCTCGTTATCTCAAGCCATGTAAGAATTCTGCACGAGTTGCGGGGTTGCTTTTGAAAATCCCACCCAATGCCGTGGTGGTGGTTTCACTGGTGGCGTCCATCACACCACGTGATTTTACGCAGTAGTGAGTGGCATCAATCGTCACCGCCACATCATCAGATTCCAGCAAGGTTTGCAACGCGACTAAAATCTGCTGTGTCATGCGCTCTTGTACCTGTGGACGCTGAGCAAAAAAACGAACAATGCGGTTAATTTTTGATAAACCGATGATTTTGCCACGCGGGATATAAGCCACTGCCGCTTTACCATCAATCGTCACCAAATGATGTTCGCATGTGCTGGTGAGGGTAATGTCTTTGACACGTACCATCTCACTAACATTCATTTTGTTTTCAATCACGGTGATTTTGGGGAAGTTCTGATAATCCAGCCCGGAGAACACTTCATCAACGTACATTTTGGCGATGCGGCGAGGCGTTTCTTCTAAACTGTCATCGGTCAGATCCAGTTCAAGCAGAGCCAGGATCTCTCGCATATGATGCTCGATCTTCTCTTTCTTCTCTTCACGACTGAATTGGTTTGGCACCATGGGTGTCTCTAAACCACGTTTTTCTAGCGCATCTTTGACTAATTTAGCGGATTCGCTCAGACCTGACATTGTACTTCCTCTTACTGCTACAGCATCAACCAACCGAAGATTACCCCTTTTGGATGGCTGACAAGGATACTCGTATTTTTGAATAATTACATCCATATTTTACCGAGGGACATTCTTCCCTCCCTTTGTTCTGTGCTACAGTGCGCTAATATCTTAATTCAACAGGAATTCACTATGGGCTGTTGTGATGCACCAGGCTTAATGCCTATTGAAGATGCGCTGGAAAAAATGCTTTCCGGTATTAAACCAATTCAAACAACGTTGAAACTTCCTCTCGCTGAAGCGCTGGGTTTTGTGCTCGCCGAAGACGTTCTTTCCCCCATTCATGTTCCACCGTTTGCCAATTCCGCCATGGATGGCTACGCGATTCGTCTCGCCGATCTTAAACCAAACAAGCCGCTTCCTCTTGCGGGTAAGTCCTTTGCTGGTCAACCATTTGAAGGTGAATGGCAGGAGAATAGCTGTATTCGCATCATGACTGGCGCGAAGATCCCTGAAGGCTGCGACGCGGTGATCATGCAAGAAAACACCCAAGTGAGTGAGACGGGTATTGTTATTCAGCAGTGTCAGATTAAACCCAACGAGAACATCCGCCCTATCGGTGATGACATCCGTTGTGGCGATCTCGTGCTCGCGAAAGGCACTCGACTCACCCCGCGTGATATTCCGATGATCGCTTCGCTTGGCATCAGCCATGTCACTGTGGTGCGCAAACCGAAAGTGGCGTTTTTCTCTACCGGAGATGAGCTGAAATCATTAGGTGAACCCTTGTTGGAAGGCGAGATTTACGACAGCAATCGCTACGGCATTAAACCGCTGATTGAGAATTTCGGTTGCGAAGCCATCGATCTTGGCATTATTCCCGATTGCCCCGAAACCCTGAGAAAAACCTTTGACACGGCGCAATCTTTGGCTGATGTCGTGGTGACATCAGGTGGGGTGAGCGTCGGTGAAGCGGACTATACCAAAGATATTTTGCAAGAGTTGGGCGAGATCGGTTTTTGGAAGCTGGCGATTAAGCCGGGCAAACCGTTCGCTTTTGGCAAACTGCGCACCGCTTGGTTTTGCGGCCTGCCCGGCAATCCGGTGTCTGCCATCGTCACCTTGTACGTGCTGGTGCAGCCAATGCTCGCCAAGCTGGCTGGCCACTCACTATGGAAAGCGCCAGAATCCATTCACGCCATCACTCAAAGCGCCTTCAAAAAGTCACCGGGTCGAACCGACTATCAACGTGGCGTCTATCGCATCGAAAACGGCCAATTTGTGGTAGAAAGTACCGGAAATCAAAGTTCAGGTGCGTTTCGTTCTATGAGCTTGGCCAACTGTTTTGTCGTCTTAGAACGTGAGCGTGGCCGCGTCGAAGCGGGAGAGACCGTCACCATTCAACCGTTTAATTCGACAATGTACTAGGAGGACGCAGTGGAGATCTTATCCGACCAAGAAATGCTGCGTTATAACCGTCAAATTGTCTTGCGCCAGTTTGATTTTGCAGGGCAAGAAGCACTCAAGCAGAGCTCAGTGCTGATACTAGGTGCGGGTGGTTTAGGTTGTGCGTCCAGTCAATATCTCGCCACCGCTGGCGTTGGAAAGCTCACCTTGATCGACGATGACGTGGTAGAGCTGTCTAACCTACAGCGGCAAGTATTGCATCATGATATCGATATAGGCCGCAAGAAAGTCGAATCGGCAGCTCAATCGTTGCGTGAACTCAATCCATATCTTAACGTATCAACCATAGATAGTCGTTTAGACGACAAGGCGTTGGCCGAACTTATCGCCCAACACGATCTGGTGCTTGATGCCAGCGACAATGTCGAGACGCGCAATCAGCTCAATCGTCTGTGCTTTGTGGCAAAAACGCCGTTGGTTTCCGGTGCGGCAATCCGTATGGAAGGACAAATCAGCGTGTTCTTGTATCAAGATGCCAAACAACCTTGCTACCAGTGTTTGAGTGCACTGTTTGGCAGTAGCGCCTTAAGCTGTGTCGAAGCGGGTGTGATGGCACCCGTGGTAGGAATTATTGGTGCGATGCAAGCCTTGGAAGCGGTCAAAGTGCTGGCGAATTTCGGTCAGCCCATGGTGGGCAAGGTATTGATTTTTGATGCGATGACGCTCTCTTGGCAAGAAATGAAACTGACGAAACTAGCCAATTGCCCTGTCTGCCAAGGCCAGTAAAATCATCTTGGGCAACTCTCTTACTTAATCGTCTGTTGGCAATGGACTGAGATAAACAATAAGGAACGCTTGCTATGACCCCTCTGATTACCGCGCAGCAACTGCACAATATCAAACATCAAGATAACGTGATCATTCTTGATGCCAGCATTGATTTCACCATTCCCAATGCCGAACAGAAAATTTTGCACAAAGTGATTCCCACAGCGAGACGTTTTGACTATGACCACGAGTTTTGCGATGCCAGCAGCTCATTGCCACATATGATGCCTAACGAGAGTACATTCAACCAAAAAGCGCAGCAGCTAGGCCTGAACCAAGATAGCCATATCGTGGTGTATGACAATACAGGTACCTACGCATCGCCACGCGCTTGGTGGATGCTCAAAGCGATGGGACATCACAATGTGCAGATTTTAAATGGTGGCCTGCGCGCCTGGGTTGAAGCGGGTTATCCGACACAGTCTGATTTTGGAGCGATATCACAGAAAGGAAACTTTCACGGCACACTCGATCAAGCCTACTTTCTCAATGCCGATAACGTATTGATTCATAGTAATGCGCGCAGTGCCAACATTGTTGATGCCCGTTCAAAAGAGCGCTTTCATGCCCAAGTAGCTGAACCTCGTGAAGGCATCCGTAGCGGCCATATCCCAGGTTCGGTTTGCTTGCCATTTTATCATCTGATGGAACGTGGTTTTATTAAACCTTTGTCTGGGTTGCAAGCTGCGTTCGAACCATTACCATTAGTGAGTGATAAGCCCATCATTTTCAGTTGTGGTTCCGGTGTCACTGCCTGTATTTTGTTGCTGGGCGCCTACCTACTGAATCACCATAATCTTTCAGTCTATGACGGTTCATGGACTGAATGGGGTAGTAACTCTGCACTTCCGATTGAAGTCTAGGGGTTTGCCTAACGACTAGAAGGCTAAAAATGGCAGGATTTAAACGAAATATCTGGATGGTGTATTGGGTGGTCGTCACGCTGACCTTCATCCTTTTTGCCCTTTTTAGCCGCTCTCTCTATCAATCAAATATACAAAAGTATCAGGATAAGCAACTGCTCCAGTTGGAACTGTTTTCCTCCTCGGTAGACTCTTTGCTGAAAAGTCAGGAGTCGCTACTAGAAGTGGTCGGTCGCCAACTGATTTTGAAAAACGATTTTACCCTCACCGCAGCGATGCAGATTCGGCCCATCTTGGATGATTTGATGAACATCCATTCCGCAATAGGCGGATTCGGTCTGACCGATGCCGAAGGTAACTTCCTCGCGGTAAGTTCTAATATTCACCTTTCGGACATGACCAACTTAAAACTCAATCCGGTCACCCGCGAAAGCTTTTTACAAACGTTAAATTCCAACCGAATGGTGCTCGGCCGAACCTACTTCATGCCTGCGTTACAAACGCTGGTTATTCCTATCCGTAAAGCGATTCGTGATCGCAAAGGGGATGTGATTGCGGTTATGACCGCAGGGCTGAAAGTGGACTCAACACTGGTCTTTCGTCACGACATCCACGACAACCCATTCAACCGCGTTAGTCTGATCCGCGAAGATCTCTACCGCACCTTTATTTCAGCCGAAGATATGGGTATTGATCCCTATTCGACTCCTGTTGAAGATGTTCGCTACCGGCAAGCGATCACAGCCGCAGCGGCCAATATCTCTCTTACAGAGGCCGAATTAAAAAGGCAACAGAAACCCGTCACTTTTATCACCAACAGCCTTAACCACTCCGAAATAATGACAGTGAAATACTTGGCGGATTATCAACTCTGGGCGGTGTCTACCACCGACATGCGTTTCCTCAATCAAACGTTTCACCAACAGTTTGGCCTCTATCTGCTGATTTTCTTCGCCGTTCAATTGGCCTTTTATGGATTAGTTCGATCGATCGCTGAAAATGAGAAAGAGACATTAGAACGGCTCAACTACCAAGCGACACACGATGCCCTGACAGACCTGCCTAATCGACTTTATTTGCGCAACACCATTCCTCTTTGGACCAAGAACAAAACGGCCCCTTTCGCGCTCTTATTCATCGATATCGACAACTTCAAGAGTGTCAACGACACTCACGGGCATGACTTTGGCGACCAAGTCTTGAAGCAGATTGCTCAACGGCTCAGCAGTTTTCTTACCCCTGAACGTTTGATCGTCCGTGAAGCCAGTGACGAGTTCATCATGTTAGTCAGAGAGACCGATCCAAGTTTGTTGCGCATTCTTGCCAAAGAGATGATCGCCAGCATGTCACAAACCTACTTAGTCAATGACGTGCATTTTTTACTCAGTTGTAGCATCGGCATCGCGGTTTACCCAACTCATGGGGCAGATCTTGATGCACTGCTGCGCGCAGCAGACATCTCAATGTACCAAGCCAAGCAAGATCGCAACTCCTTTCGCCTGTTTACCACCGAGATGCAGGCTGATCACTTGTACAAAATGCGGGTGGAGCAGCGCCTACGTTTGGCGATTGAGAACAAAAGTCTCTCGATGGTTTATCAACCCCAGGTGGATGTGCATGGTCATTTTCATGGTGTGGAAGCCTTGGTGCGTTGGCAAGATGATGAGTTAGGATTCATTCCACCAGACGTTTTTATCCCGATCGCCGAAAGCTCCGGCTTAATGGTCACATTAGGCAAATTTATTATTGAGCGCAGCGTTAATGAGATGGCTATTTACGTTAAGCCTCAGCGGCGTAAGCTCAACCTTTCGATCAATATTTCAGTTAAACAGTTCATGCAGAAAGACTTCTCCTATCACCTGCTAAAAGTGATCGAAGAAGCTAATTTTGATCGAGAGTCCATCACCCTTGAGATCACCGAAAATCTGTTTATCGAAGATCTGCAGCAGTTCAAACCAATCTGCCAAGAAATCCACCAATTAGGCCTGAAGATTTCACTGGATGACTTTGGTACAGGCTACTCTTCACTGAGTATGCTCAAAGCACTGCCGATTGATGAACTGAAAATAGATAAGAGTTTTGTCGATCACATCGAACATGACGCAAAATCCTACAATATGGTGAGAAACATCATCGCAATCGGTAAAAACTTCGGTATGGCGGTGCTGGCAGAAGGGGTAGAGACGCAGGCACAGGCTGACCTGCTGGCAAAATGTCATTGCGATCTCTTACAAGGCTACTACTACTCAAAACCTCTGGATATCAAAGCCCTGACTGAATATCTCGATAAAAATACCCCGCACTAGGCGGGGTAGTCTAAGATGCGATACGCTATTTTTGTTGCATTTCGGAGTACATCGCATCGACCAACTTACCACTTGGATCGCCCGAAAGTTCCCAAGTAAAAATACCCGCTAAGTTGGCTTGTTTCGCCCATTGCGCTTTCGCTTTGATGGAGCGTTGGTCCTCAAAAGAGATAAACACTTTTTCCTCAGGATTCCACAGATACGGCGCTTGAGATTGCTCATCGTAGTTATATTGGTAACCCTGTTTTTCACCGTAGTTTTTCACCAGATCCCAGAACATAAAGTAGCCATTTTCTCCGGTGCCGAATTGAGCCCCTTGTTCAGAAAGTAAGTCTGCTTTTGGCGCTTGACCATCGTAATTCTTAGTTCCTTGCCATCCACGGCCATAAAACGCAGCGCCAATCACCAGTTTCTCACTCGGGATCCCCTGCTCTATCATTTGATTGATGAACACATCAGCACCCATACCCCACCAACTGCGTTCTGTGGCATGCAAGTTGGTGGTATGTCCGGTCTGCTGGCCCCAACCACCGAGGAAATCGTAGGTCATGGCAAACATGTTGGTCAGGTAAGGTGAGGCTGATTTCCAGTCGATTTGCGCGGCTTTTGCGCCGACACCCACTGCGGTAGACAACTCGTATTGACGCTGAGTTTGCTTTTCCAAGTTATCTAAATCGGCGCGTAGCGTTTTCACTAAGTCAGTGAAGGCAGCTCGTTCAACGGCTTTCTGCTCGTCGCTCAACTTAGTTGCGGGGTCCCACGGTGACGTGGTCAAACCGCCACCGCCCGGATACTCCCAATCAAGATCAATTCCATCAAAGAAATTATATTGATGAATAAGCTCAACGGCGGTTTTCGAGAACTGCGCCATCGCTTTGGGATCTTTGGCCATCGCATGGAACGGCTCAGACATGGTCCATCCACCAAAAGAAGGCAAAATTTTGAGTTGTGGATGTTGCTGCTTCAATTGAGCAAGCTGCGCAAAATGGCCCTTATAAGGCACTTTAACTGACACTTTGCCAAAATCTTTCTCCAGTGCCGCTTCCGTATCCACCACAATGGCACTGAAAGGCGCTTTGCCTTCGCACTGCTTGGCAACCAGCTTTTGCACGGTTTCAGAGGCCCCTGTATGCGGTCCACACATACTTAAGAAGGCATAAATAACGTGGGTCAGCTTTTCAGCGGGGATATCTTGCACTGTGTAAGGGTTCGATGGATTGGCGTACTGCCAATCGGCAAAGTAACCCGCCACCACTTTGTCGCCCGCGAAAGACGCGGCGCTAAAACAGGTTAAGAGTGCAACAGAGATAAGCGTTTTTTTCATAATTCCCTCCAGAGTTAACCTCACTAAGCTACTCTCAGGAACTGTTTTCATCCTGACAATCTCATCAGGCTGCGAGTCATTTAAGAATTATCGCCGTTAGGTTGCACCCGTTGCACATTTTTTGTGCCAGAAACAAAGCTTCAACTCAAGCTTGCCGACCTTGCATCTGCTCATCTAAGTTCAGCACAGTGAGCGCGTTACTGACACCGGTGGCAATCACATCGATAGCGCCAGTACGCAATGCACCAAGCAGCGCTAATGGTTTACTGTTTTCAGCGGCGATGGCAATCACTTCAGAGATAGGACGAAACTCTTCAATCCCTAAGCCAATCACGCGGTCACTCATGACTGTATTGGCGACGTTGCCATGAATATCAAAGAAATCGTAGCCAGCGAAATCCCCCACCACACCTTGCTGCAAACGAGATTGCACCACTTCATCGGGCGTGAACCAACCCAAATCAACCATATAACTGTTTTCACTCATATCGCCAATACCGACTAAGGCAATGTCGGCTTTTCTCGCTAGATCAAGCGTCTGTTTTACTGTCGCATTTTGCATAAAAGCACGTTTCTGCTCACGGTTCTCTGCGTAGGCGGGAGCATATAAGGTTTCTGAGGTTCCGCCGTATTTTTTTGCCAGTTGACGGCAAATATGGTCTGCATTGAACATGCCGCCACGTGGGTGAATGCCGCCAATGCCACAGACAAACTTACAGTCTCTTGGTGTAATAACGCCAACATGATGGGCGACAGCCGACACATTTCGTCCTTGACCGACCGACACCACCATGCCATTTTTCAACGTGCTGGTCAGGTAATTCGACACTAAGCCAGCCACCTGCTGACGCTGTGCTTCCTCGCTGGGTTGATCCAACGCCACCAACGCACGCTTTACGCCAAAACGTTCGATCAAACGTTGCTCAATTTTGGCACTAAACACTGGGTGATATTTGACGGTAATTTCAACAATCCCCTCGTCTCGCGCTTGCTTGAGCATCCGCCCCACTTTTGCGCGCGACACTGAAAATTTCTTGGAGATCTCTTCCTGAGTTGCCCCATCTTGATAGTAGGCAACGGAAATTTCAGTCAATAAATCTGTATTTTCAATCGATATCTCTTGGTTTGAACCGCTCATCTACATTCCACCGTTATCAAGGAGCGCTATTATCGTCTTGTCTGAGCAAATGCTCATTGACTTAGCATATGTTATAGCCGAGTTTAGCTGCTACTTTTGCTCATGGAAATGACATTTTCTCAGTAACGAAAATGTTAATGCTTGTTCGATGCTAATCCACACCAGATAAGGGCAAACGTTTATTTACTTTTTCTCCGATTACCCACAAAGAAAAACGTTGATAGAGGTCACCTTCCCCCCCATTCAACCATTGACTTTCTAGGCTGATAGGATAAATATGGACACATCATTTACTCAGCCATCGAGCAAATGTTCAAAACAAATGTTCGGTCGCTAAATTTTTTCTGACCAGTAGAGAATGGCGCGTTCAATTCGCACTAAACTATTCGCTAGTCAGTTTACAAATGTATTCGCTCAGGTGTTCACACCGAGCGATAGCCCGTTATATAGGATGATCGATTATGAGCAACAAGTTAGAGCAACTTCGCAAGCTAACCACTGTGGTAGCAGACACTGGTGAAATTGATGCAATCAAGAAATACCAACCAGAAGATGCCACCACAAACCCTTCTCTGATTCTGAAAGCGGCTCAAATCGCTGAGTATGCACCTCTGATCGATGCTTCTATCGAGTACGCAAAAGCGCAAAGCGCTGACAAAGCGCAGCAGATCCAAGACACTTGCGACATGCTTGCAGTAAACATCGGTAAAGAAATCCTAAAATCAATCCCAGGTCGTATCTCTACAGAAGTGGACGCTCGTCTTTCTTACGATATGGAAGGCAGCGTAGCGAAAGCACGTCAACTGGTGAAAATGTACAACGATGCTGGCATCACAAACGACCGCATTCTGATCAAACTGGCTTCTACTTGGGAAGGTATCCGCGCAGCTGAAATCCTAGAGAAAGAAGGCATCAACTGTAACCTGACTCTTCTATTCTCTTTCGCTCAAGCGCGTGCTTGTGCAGAAGCGGGCGTATTCCTAATCTCTCCATTCGTTGGTCGTATCATGGACTGGTACAAGGCGAAAGAAGGCCGTGATTTCGAAGCATCAGAAGATCCAGGCGTATTGTCTGTCACTAGCATCTACAACTACTACAAAGAGTACGGCTACAAAACAGTCGTTATGGGCGCAAGCTTCCGTAACATCGGTGAGATCCTAGAGCTAGCGGGCTGTGATCGTCTAACTATCGCACCTTCTCTACTTGCAGAACTCGAAGCCGCTGAAGGTGAAGTGGTTGAGAAACTGGTTGACTCTAAAGGCGCAGCAGAGCGCCCTGCACCAATGACTCACGCGGAATTCCTATGGGAGCACAACCAAGACCCAATGGCGGTTGAGAAACTGGCAGAAGGTATCCGTAACTTCGCCGTTGACCAAGGCAAACTCGAAGCGATGATTGCAGCTAAACTGTAATCACACAGAATCAAACTAGGGGAACGCAAACGTTCCCCTACTTATTTCCTCTTTAGACTCAAATAATATTCGGTATTTATTATGGATAACGCTCCTCTATCAAGAAAGCATTTAGCTAATGCAATCCGCGCACTCAGCATGGACGGCGTACAAAAAGCAAACTCAGGCCACCCAGGGGCACCTATGGGCATGGCGGACATCGCTGAAGTTCTTTGGCGCGGCCACCTAAACCACAACCCATCAAACCCAGAGTGGGCGGACCGCGACCGTTTCGTACTGTCTAACGGCCACGGATCTATGCTGATTTACTCGCTACTGCACCTTAGCGGTTACGAGCTTTCTATCGATGATCTGAAGAACTTCCGTCAATTGCACTCTAAGACTCCAGGTCACCCAGAGTACGGCTACGCACCGGGTATCGAGACAACGACAGGCCCGCTAGGCCAAGGCATCACCAACGCTGTTGGTATGGCAATGGCTGAGAAAGCGCTCGCAGCGCAATTCAACAAAGAAGGCCACGACATCGTCGACCACTTCACTTACGTGTTCATGGGTGATG
>NZ_JZAM01000071.1:0-810 GCF_000960595.1 Vibrio sp. S234-5 | reverse complement strand
GTGAGGTAACTAGTTCTACTTTCATGAGAGCGGCTCCAAAGGAATACTAAAGTGATACTATTCTATCACTTTGAGTATAGCAAGCTCCATGACGGCTAACGCCCTGCTAAGGGGTGAGCAATGCACTACGAAAGCTACCGCACACCGCCTAAATCACAAAACTCACCGCATGCTAAAAATGCCACGCATTGCGAATCCCGCTTAAGCAGTTTGTTAGCTTAAATTTCAGCACCTTAAGATTTATCAAAGCTGAGATTAACCCGATTTGGGAAACCGACAAACTGCCTGAACTTTGAAACCCGAATTGGCTCAAACTTTGTGGCCTTTCATGCTATTTGGAAACCCGAAAATTTTGATAAATCATTTTCGGAAAACTCAAAGCGAAAGCCAAACTTTCAAAGCGACTTTGCGCCAAGCTGGCTAACCTCGAGCAATCCAAAAATTTAATTGAGGCAACTGCTCGAAACTCACGTTGACAAACAATGCTGATTTTGCCGAGAAACCTGGAAAAATTGTCGATGGAATAAAGAAGAAACCACAAACAACTGATTTTTAATGTTTTAAGCTAACGCCGCGTTAAGGGGTGAGTGCCGCATAAACCAACTTTCCGCAGACCACTTTCACCACCAAAATGACCGCATACCAAAAATGCCACGCGGCACGAATCCCTCTTTAACGCTTTGTTATGTTTAAGCTTCAAGGGCTTACGTTTTACCAAAACCAAGATTAACCCAGCGTTGATTCACAAACAAAAGCCAAAACCTAAAAAACTGAAATGACTCATAGATTTGAAAAACAGACTTCGAATTT
>NZ_JZAM01000070.1:0-452 GCF_000960595.1 Vibrio sp. S234-5 | reverse complement strand
TATCAGCGACGGAGTAAAAAAAAGATGGGGTTTAGGTGGCAGCCAGGTGGGCTCTGGACCTAGGGTCCCCGGCTCGTGTTTTGTCTTCGTTGGTGCTGGTTTATGGAGTTTAGGTTCCCATGGTCAACCCCGCCTATGACTTTATACAGACTTGGGGACGCACACGTTTTGGCAACCAGATGGTCGATAGAAAAGCCGTGAAGGGGATGCTGAAAATTCTGCGTTCTGGTGGCCGCTTGTGGTATTTGCCCGTTCACGATTATGGCAACAACAATGCGGTGTTTGTGCCCTTTTTCGCCGTGCCAGACGGCTGCATCACGGCCCGAACTGATGTGCTGGTGGATGCGAGTAAATGCGCCGTGATCACCGCTTCCAGTTTTCGCCAAGGGGAAACCTACACGTTAGAAGTGGATGAAGACATCAGAGCCCAGCTCTCGCGCACAGACGCCGTT
>NZ_JZAM01000007.1:0-254 GCF_000960595.1 Vibrio sp. S234-5 | reverse complement strand
TGAGACCGTCAAATAGCAGTAATAGATCAAAACTGTCGATCGCGGTCAAGATGGTGTCGTGGTTTTTATGAAAAACTGATCGCCAGATCACACTATTTAAATTCTGGAATTAGCTGCGGAATGACGGCTCAATGAGTTTTGGTGCTTGTTTGTTGTGAATTTAGCGGGCGCAAAGTGTGGAAAGGGCAAGTTAATCGAGCATTTCGCATTTTCTGAAAGTCTTGCTTGTTGAGTTTTCCTGGTTCAAAAGCTTG
>NZ_JZAM01000069.1:0-485 GCF_000960595.1 Vibrio sp. S234-5 | reverse complement strand
GGTAACGCAGACAGCACTGCGCATAGCTCTGAAGAAGCGGTGCAAGCATGTGCTCACGGTTCTAGCCAAGTGAATCAAACGCAAGGTTCTATCCAGAATCTGGCGCAAGAAGTTCAAGCCGCGACAAATGTTATCCAAGAACTTGAAGCGCACGGTAATAGCATCAACACGATTCTATCGACGATTCAAGATATTGCAGAGCAAACTAACTTGTTGGCACTGAACGCAGCGATCGAAGCGGCGCGTGCAGGCGATCAAGGTCGTGGTTTTGCGGTCGTTGCTGACGAAGTTCGCGTATTGAGCCAACGTACTCACGCATCGACCAAAGAAATCCAAGAAACGATCGAAATGCTTCAAGGTACAACCAAGAAAGCGGTTGATATCATGGGAGATGGTCGTCGTTTGGCTGATACCAGTGTGGATGACGCGAATTCTGCAGCAGCGAGCCTGACGCAAATCCACAGTGCGGTAGAGCGCATCAGCGA
>NZ_JZAM01000068.1:0-809 GCF_000960595.1 Vibrio sp. S234-5 | reverse complement strand
AAGCATAACAAACGGTTCAAGAGGGACAGCCAACGCGCGGCATTTTTACCATGCGTTAGTTTTTGTGGTTACGGTGTTATGCGGAAGCTTGGTAATGGCGTTGGCTGCCCCTTAACCGGGCGTTATGTGACAGGAGATTATTTTGATTAATGAAGAAGACTTTAATGTAAGCAACACTACCTTCACGTTTAAAAAAGACGAATATCCTTTGTCAAAAATTAAAGGTGCAAGAGTCAAAACAAACACTTTTCAGGATCATGCTTTGCGCATTTTCTGCATTGGTCTAGTTGTTGCGAGTATCGTGTGGATGATATGCCCAGAGTCATTTGGCTTTTTTACAGCGCCACTCGCATTAACAATAGGCATGATTTCAGCGTTGTTTTCAGTTAGGAAGTACGAATTACAAGTCGAGTTTCAGCATGTTGATGAAACTGGTTTGCAATGGGTATCTGTAGCAAAGACAAATAACCAAATGGTTAAAATATTGTTTGAAAAACAAACAAGTAGACTACTTGGCCAAGTCACATAACAAAGCGTTCAAGTGGGATTTGGCACGCGTGGCATTTTCAGTTTGCGTTAGGTTTGGTGGTTACGGCATTGTGCGGTAACTTGTGTATTGCGTGCCTGCACCCCTTAACGCGGCGTTATGCTTAATCACCAAAAGTCAGTGGTTTATGATTGCTCTTTGTTCCCTTGGCTTTTTAGTTTGGTGTTTCTCGGCAAGTTGGCTTCAGTGGGCGCGGTTTTCTGGACAATTATTCTTTGGCGCTGGAAATTCAGCGAATTGCCTCAATCAATTTTCGGGCAAG
>NZ_JZAM01000067.1:0-378 GCF_000960595.1 Vibrio sp. S234-5 | reverse complement strand
ATTTTGCACTACCAACAAGCTTTGGCACTCAGTGATGAGATAGCCATTAGCGGTGAGATTGAAGCCGATGATAAGATCTTAATTTCGGTTATCTCTTGTCATAATCTAGCGCAATTTTGGCGTTGGTCTGGTGACACCGAGTATGAACTCAAGTACTTGCAGCTCGCTTCAGAAAAAGTGCTGACCTTGATCCCGCAGTGCCCACAGCATCAATGCGAGAACTTTATTGATTCCATCGGCTGGTGGAAAAAAGCGCTGTTTGATTTCCTTAAACGTCATCCCAACCCAAAAATTTCGCCGTTGGTTGAGAAAATCCATACCGCAACCCCATGCGAAATTATCGCCAAATTTAGAATCAACCGAACTTATACTTCGGAC
>NZ_JZAM01000066.1:0-78434 GCF_000960595.1 Vibrio sp. S234-5 | reverse complement strand
GAAAACTTGAATTGACTGTGCTCGATACCGAAGTATCAAATTGGTCACTCAGTTCATTGATAAATCTTTTGGATTATCATCAACGAGTGCCCACACAGATTGATAGGTTTATATTGTTAAAGAGCTTTCTTCCTGCTTCAGTGACTGAGTCACCGTGGAAGAGGCGGCCATTTTAGCGAGTTAAGTTTTTGTGTCAACCACTTTTTTCAAAACTTTTTCAGGTGAATCACCTGGCTAAAATGCCTTGCTGATTTGCCTTGGTTTCTTATGGAGCCTTGCCGTGTCAGCGAGGTGGCATTATAGAGATTGCGATCACATTGGCAAGCCATTTTTGCACTTTATTTTGCTTTTTTTGCCATTCGAGCAAAATAGCAACAAAAAGCCTCAAAACTGCACTTTATTTCTACAGCTGAGCAAACTTATCAGCAAAAACCCCCACTTTTTGCCAATTGGTATACTCTACTTCTTTGCTGGTGTCAGTTTCTCCTCCGGTTAACGTCATGATGAGTTTAATCATGTTGCGGTCAAACCAGTTGTAGCGAGGGTAGTAAAGCGCCCCAGCAAAAACACCAATTAACGTCGGCTGCCATGCTGATTTGCTGAGAAAAGTTTTGATATACACACTCCCTTCTGGCGTGTCTTTCCCCTGTTCCTCTTTTCTCGCCGTTAAGTTGACGCAGAAGAAAGCGGCTTTGCATTGCTGTAGTAAATCAATATGGCGTTCAATAAACTGGTAGAGCTTCTTATTCAGGTGGCCATAGCGAATCGACGCACCGATCAGCACTTTGTCATACTCCGCGAAGCGTATTTCATCCGCCTCGTGCAGATTGACCACGTCGCACTGATAACCTTGCAACTGCTTCTCTATATATAGAAGGATTTTTTTAGTTTGCCCTTCACGGGAAGAGTAAAGAAATAGCGCTTTTTTCATCATTTCCCCTAACTACGCCAAAAAGTCGGTGTTAACAGTATTAATAGCGTGAAGATTTCTAATCGGCCAAACAGCATCGAAACCACCAGTACCCACTTGGCTCTATCATTAACATCAGCAAAGTGCACCGAGACTTCTCCAAGCCCCGGGCCAAGGTTGTTGAGCGTGGCGGCTACCGCGGAAAATGCACTGAGTTCGTCCATCCCCGTTGCGATGAGCGCCAGCATACAAACGACAAAGACCAGTGCATAGGCGGAGAAAAATCCCCACACCGCATCAACCACACGTTGTGGTAGCGCATTGCCACCCACTTTGATGGTGTACACCGCACGTGGGTGAACGAGACGTTTCAACTCACGCGCACCTTGTAAGGTCAACAGCAAAATGCGGATCACTTTCATTCCGCCGCCAGTTGAACCCGCACAGCCGCCAATAAAAGAAGAGAACAGCAATAGGACAGGCAGAAACAGCGGCCATTCAGAAAATCCGGTGGTGGTAAATCCTGCCGTGGTGGATATCGAAACGGTCTGAAACAGCGCTTGGTCAAACGCATCATAAAATGAGCGGTAAGAGTGGTGGCTAAGCAGCAATAAAAAGCACACCACAAACAGCAGCACCTGAATAAAGATGAAGGCGCGGAACTCAGGATCTTTCCAGTAGTATCTCGGATGTACCCCGCCTGAGGCGAATGCCGCAAAGTGCAGGGAGAAGTTGCAAGCCGAGATCAGCAGAAAAACCACGGTAATCAGGTTTATCGCATAACTGTCAAAATATCCCATGCTCGCGTCATGGGTTGAGAATCCACCGATAGCGATAGTTGAAAAACTATGGCAGATCGCATCAAACACCGTCATGCCCGCCAACCAAAAGGCGCCAGCGCATGCAATGGTCAGGCTAAGGTAGATGTACCACAACGCTTTGGCCGTTTCGGCAATGCGAGGGGTCATTTTGCTGTCTTTTACCGGGCCGGGAATTTCGGCCCGATAAAGCTGCATACCACCGATGCCGAGTACAGGAAGAATAGCAACCGCTAATACGATGATCCCCATACCACCAAACCATTGTAGAAACTGCCGATAGAACAAGATCGCTTTGGGTAATTCATCAAGCCCGACAATCACCGTTGCGCCAGTGGTCGTCAACGCAGAAAAGGATTCAAAAAATGCATCGGTCACTGACACGTTTGGGTTATCAGCAATCAAAAACGGCAATGAGCCGGCGCTACCCAAAACCGTCCAGAAGAGGACCACTATAAGGAAGCCGTCCCGCGCTTTGAGCTCATGTTTATGCTTGCGGTTGGGAAACCAGCACAGCGCACCGCAAAATAGCAGCACAAAGAACGTCGTGACAAAAGGGACACCTGCACCATCTCGATACAGCAACGCGACCAGCGCTGGCGCTAACATGGTGACACTAAACAGGGCGAGCAGCAGCCCGACGATACGGATAATGGAACGAAATTGCATGGACGATTGAACTTTAAAGTCGACGACTTCCTGATTGTTATGTTTACTTCCCGTTTAACGGCGTGACCACGGCTCTCGCGCCGCTTTTATTAGTGACCATTTGAGTAAAGTCACGCACGTGTCTCACTTCAAGCTCAACGACAAGCACGACCTGTTCGCTGTACTGCGCTTGCACTTCCACTGCCGCAAACTGCTGCAGGAGAGATTGTGCGATTGGCATGAAAGCGTAGTCTAACTCTAGTCTGAGTTTTGTGGTTATTTTTTTCTCAATAGTTTGAAGCTGCTTGAGTGCTTGTTGCACGCCGCCTCCATACGCTTTGACTAACCCTCCAGTTCCAAGACGAATCCCGCCATAGTAGCGAGTCACCACAGCGCAGATCTCTCCCACGCCAGAGCCTGATAGTTGAGCCAATATCGGTTTTCCTGCTGTTCCCGAAGGCTCACCATCATCACTAAATCCCCACAACATTGAGTCTTCCGCCCGACCTGCGGCAAACGCCCAGCAATTGTGACGCGCATCGGCATGCTGCTGCTTGATCTGCTCGACAAACGCCTTGGCCGCTTCAACATTTGGCGCATGCGTCAAATAGGTAATAAAGAGGCTTTTTTTGATTTCTTCTTCAAAACGCACCGGTGCGGCGGGAATCAAATAAGGTTGCTCGTTCATGGTCGTCAATGCTGGGGATAAAGAGGCGGAGTGTAGCATGTAGCTGTTTTGCTCGCCGCATAAGATCTGCTCCACCGCACAATGTTAAACACTTGTTTAAAAAATGTATTGAAATTAGCCAATCTGCGATCCAAACTAGTTTCACTGGTCTAACCAGAATAACTATAGCAATGCTTTCCACTATGCCCAGAGGCCGAGAGTTGACGTTGTGCTCAGCGCCTTCCCTCTGGCAATACAGACAATCCAAGATTGTATGTCATGGAGATAGACAATGATTTACCAAGCCGAAACCCTACAGGTAAAGGAATTACACGACGGTATTGCAGAGCTGACTTTCTGCTCGCCAAATTCCGTTAACAAGCTCGACCTCGCCACGCTCGAATCCCTTGATAAAGCGCTGGATTCACTCAGCACCCATGCTGGTCTAAAAGGCCTCATGCTCACCTCTGATAAAGAGGCATTTATCGTCGGTGCTGACATTACCGAATTTTTAGGCCTGTTTGCCAAACCAGAAGAAGAGTTGGATCAGTGGCTACAATTTGCCAACAGCATCTTTAATAAACTTGAAGATTTGCCTGTACCGACCATTTCCGTTCTCACTGGCCACACGCTTGGCGGCGGTTGCGAGTGTGTACTTGCCACGGACCTACGCATTGGTGACGCTACCACCAGCATCGGTTTGCCTGAAACCAAACTCGGCATCATGCCCGGCTTTGGTGGTTGTGTACGTCTGCCTCGCGTGATCGGCGCCGACAGCGCAATGGAAATCATCACACAAGGCAAAGCGTGCCGTGCTGAAGAAGCACTGAAGATTGGCCTGCTTGATGCGGTGGTGGACAGCGCATCGCTGCGTGAATCGGCGCTCCACACTCTGACGCAAGCAATCAACGAACAGCTGGATTGGAAAACTCGCCGCACGCAGAAAACCTCGCCACTGACACTGAGTAAGCTAGAAGCGATGATGAGCTTCACTATGGCGAAAGGTTTAGTCGCTCAAGTCGCAGGGCCTCATTACCCAGCGCCAATGACCGCGGTACAAACTATTGAGCAAGGCGCTCGCTTCGCCCGCGACCAAGCACTGGATGTTGAACGCCAACACTTCATCAAATTGGCAAAATCGGAAGAAGCCAAAGCGTTAGTCGGCTTATTCCTTAGCGATCAATACATCAAAGGCATCGCGAAAAAAGCCGCCAAGTCCGCCAACAAAGAGACTGGCCGTGCGGCGGTGCTCGGCGCAGGCATCATGGGGGGCGGTATCGCCTACCAATCCGCGCTCAAGGGCGTGCCTGTCTTAATGAAAGACATCGCTCAAGGTTCGCTGGACCTCGGCATGACCGAAGCTTCCAAGCTGCTCAACAAACAGCTTGAACGCGGTAAGATCGACGGTTTCAAAATGGCCGGCATCTTGGCATCGATTACCCCTAGCCTGCATTATGCGGGTATCGAGAATGCCGACGTGATCGTCGAAGCCGTGGTGGAAAACCCGAAAGTCAAAGCGGCGGTATTAAGCGAAGTGGAACAGCAGGTCAGCGCCGAGACGGTGATCACCTCAAACACTTCGACCATTCCAATCAATCTGCTGGCCAAATCGCTCAAGCGCCCAGAAAACTTCTGTGGCATGCACTTCTTTAACCCAGTGCACCGCATGCCGTTGGTGGAAATCATCCGTGGCGAACACACATCGGACGAAACCATCAACCGCGTAGTCGCTTACGCAGCGAAGATGGGCAAATCGCCGATCGTCGTCAACGACTGTCCTGGATTCTTCGTTAACCGCGTGCTGTTCCCTTACTTTGGCGGTTTTAGCATGCTGCTGCGCGATGGGGCTGATTTCACCCAAGTGGACAAGGTGATGGAGCGTAAATTTGGCTGGCCAATGGGCCCGGCTTACTTACTAGACGTAGTCGGTATCGATACCGCGCATCACGCTCAAGCTGTGATGGCACAAGGTTTCCCTGAGCGTATGGGTAAACAAGGCCGTGACGCGATTGATGCGCTGTTTGAAGCCAATAAATACGGCCAAAAGAATGGCAGCGGTTTCTACAGCTACAGCATCGACAAAAAAGGCAAGCCAAAGAAAACCTTCAGCGACGCGATCTTACCTGTGCTGGCTGAGGTATGTGCAGAGCCACAAGCCTTTGACGAGCAAACCATTATTCAACGTATGATGATTCCGATGATCAACGAAGTGGTGCTGTGTCTGCAAGAAGGCATCATCGCGACACCACAAGAAGCGGACATGGCGCTGGTGTATGGCCTCGGTTTCCCTCCATTCCGCGGCGGCGTTTTCCGTTACTTAGATAGCGTGGGTATTGCCAACTTTGTCGACATGGCAAAACAGTACTCAGATCTGGGCGCAATGTACCACGTGCCTCAACTGCTAATCGATATGGCGAGCAAAGGTGACACTTTCTACGGCTCGCAACAGCAAGGTTCTATCTAAGGAGTGACCCCCATGAAAAACGTCGTAATTGTTGATTGTCTTCGTACCCCAATGGGTCGCTCGAAAGGTGGTGCTTTTCGTCATACGCGCGCAGAAGATCTCTCTGCTCATCTGATGAAAGGCATCCTAGCGCGCAACCCACAAGTTGACCCCAAAGAGATTGAAGATATTTACTGGGGCTGTGTGCAACAAACCCTAGAACAAGGTTTTAACATCGCGCGTAACGCCGCACTATTGGCAGGTTTGCCGATTGAAATTGGCGCAGTCACGGTGAACCGCCTGTGTGGCTCTTCGATGCAAGCGCTGCACGATGGTGCACGTGCCATCATGACGGGAGATGCCGAGATCTGCCTGATTGGCGGTGTAGAACATATGGGCCATGTGCCCATGACGCACGGTGTCGACTTCCACCCAGGCATGTCGAAAAACGTGGCGAAAGCCGCTGGCATGATGGGATTAACCGCTGAGATGCTGGGCAAGCTGCATGGCATTAGCCGCGAGCAGCAAGACGAGTTTGCCGCGCGCTCTCACGCCCGTGCCCAAGCAGCGACTTTAGAAGGCCGCTTTAAAAACGAAATTCTGCCAACCGAAGGTCACGCGGCGGACGGCACGCTGTTCACCTTGGATTATGACGAAGTGATTCGTCCAGAAACCACTGTCGAGGGGTTGTCGCAACTTCGTCCGGTGTTTGATCCTGCCAACGGCACTGTGACTGCAGGAACCTCTTCCGCGCTCTCTGATGGCGCTTCAGCGATGCTGATCATGAGCGAAGAGAAAGCCAACCAGCTTGGCCTCAAGATCCGTGCGCGCATCAAAGGCATGGCGATTGCGGGTTGCGATCCATCCATCATGGGTTATGGCCCAGTGCCAGCGACCCAGAAAGCGCTTAAACGAGCTGGCTTGTCGATTGAAGATATGGATGTGATTGAGCTCAACGAAGCGTTCGCTGCTCAGTCACTGCCTTGCGCCAAAGATCTCGGTCTGCTTGACGTGATGGATGAAAAAGTCAACCTCAACGGCGGTGCGATTGCACTTGGTCACCCGCTGGGTTGTTCTGGCGCGCGTATCTCGACCACGCTGATTAACCTGATGGAAGACAAAGGGGCGAAATATGGTTTAGCGACCATGTGTATCGGCCTTGGCCAAGGGATTGCGACGGTCTTTGAGCGTCCGTAATCTCGTCCACTAGTAAAACAAAGAGCGGCTTCGGCCGCTCTTAATCTATGCGCCAAACGCATTGTTATAATGCTAAAGTTTCATTTTAGTCATAGCCTAGTTCATTCTACACTTTACCTCGTTTTCAATTGCTGCAATGGGTGGAGAAACCTATGTTTAACGCTTTAGTCCTCAATCAAGAAGAGCAACGCACGCTGGCCACGATTGAACAAATCGATGAGTCGCAACTGCCATCAGGTGACGTACTGATTGCGGTGGATTACTCTTCGCTCAACTACAAAGATGGCCTAGCCATCACTGGCAAAGGTAAAATCATCCGCAATTTTCCGATGGTGCCGGGAATCGATCTGGCAGGCACTGTCATCGAATCACAACACGAGCGTTACCAAGCGGGTGATCACGTTGTCCTAACGGGTTGGGGCGTGGGCGAAAATCATTGGGGCGGGATGGCGCAACGCGCTCGTCTGCAAGCCGATTGGCTGGTGCCTTTGCCACAAGGCCTCGATAGCAAAAAAGCGATGATGATTGGCACCGCCGGCTTAACGGCGATGCTGTGTGTACAGGCCCTACTCGACGGCGGCGTCAAACCTGACGCTGGCGAAGTGCTGGTTACCGGTGCCAGCGGCGGTGTCGGCTCTGTGGCCGTTACCCTGCTGACTCAACTCGGCTACCAAGTGGCCGCGGTCACTGGTCGCGTTGAGCAAAACGGCCCACTGCTAGAAAAACTTGGCGCAAGCCGCATTATCGATCGAGCTGAATTTGAACAACCTGCCCGCCCACTGGAAAAGCAAGTCTGGGCAGGTGCGATTGACACCGTCGGCAGCAAAGTGCTGGCGAAAGTGTTGGCACAAATGGATTACAACGGCGTGGTGGCCGCGTGTGGTCTGGCTGGCGGTTTTGATCTGCCCACCACAGTGATGCCATTCATCCTACGTAATGTGCGTCTGCAAGGCGTGGACTCGGTGATGTGCCCAACCGACAAACGCATCGCGGCATGGGAAAAACTGGTGGCATTGCTGCCAGAGAGTTACTTTGAACAAGCCTGTACCGAAGTTGAGCTCGCTCAAGCCCCTAGCTACGCTGAAGCGATCACCAATGGCCAAGTCACGGGCCGCGTGGTGATCAAACTGTAGCTCCACCTTCAGTCAACCGAGAGCCAGCCAATCTGGCTCTTTTTTGTCAGTCTAACCCCATATCTTCAATGCGCTTGGCAATCAAACGGCCACACTCCTCTTTCACGATCGAGCGTAGCCACTCCTGCGCCGAAGAGTGTTCGCAGCGCGCATGCCAGATCATCGAATAATCGAACGGCGTAAATTGAAACGGCAGTGGCTTGACCACCAAGTCGTAGCGCTCTGCGACCAGATAAGCGAGATCGGCCGGTACCGTAATCACAATAGGTAAGGTGTCGACGATCGCCAAAGCAGCCTCGAGATGATAAGCGCGCAGCACCATTTTACGTGGCGGCTGAGCTTCGAGTGCTTGTTCAATCAACGCCTTAACACCGTCACTAATGGCAATCATGGCGTGAGGATAATAAAGATAATCCGCCAGACTCATCTCCTCATTAGCAAGTGGGTGTTGCTTGGAGAGCAAACAGAGCACGCCAACTCGGCCCAATACGTCACTGCGCAGCGGCTCCACCGGCCCCGTCGGGCGACAAATCGCCAAATCAGCCCCTTCATAAATCAACTGCTCGGCTAATCTTTCGTGCTGCAAAGGCAGAAAGTTAAACGATACATTCGGCGCTTCTTGATAAATACGCGGTAAGGCAAACGGCAAAATGGTCTGCATCGCATAATCTGTGGTGGCAATGGTAAACGTTTGGGTACAAAGATGGGGATCAAACTCAGACGGAGAAAGCAACTGACGTAATGATTCCAATGGCTCGCCGAGAGCACGGTCAATTTCGAGCGCTTTCTGGGTTGGGATCAAATGCTGGCCTTGACGGGTGAACAGCGGATCATCAAGTAGCTCGCGCAGCCGACCAAGCACTCTGCTCATCGCCGACTGGCTTAGGTTAAGACGCAAAGCAGCCTTGCTTACGCTGCTCTCTTCGATCAATACACGTAAGGCCACCAGCAAGTTTAAATCTCGGCGATAGATCTCTTCCAGTTCCACAATTAACCATGCTCATTGAAGGGATTAGCCTGTGATTGTACCTTTCAGGCAAAAAAAATCCCGCCTTTCAGCGGGGAAGCCCAAGAAAAATGGGGATAGTGTCGGAATGAAGTGTCGTTAAATAGGTGAGCGTAGCTTTGCAAACAAAAGCGCTAATTCTTCTGTTCTTCAGAGGCACCTGACCATAGGTGCATCTCAAGCCAAATCCCGATGATGGTCGCGCTCATGCCCAGTAAAGGCATCAATGAGGTCTCAGCTGGTGTTCTAAACACGAGAGCACAAAACGAGATAAAACACATAACCGAGTAAATAGTTAGCCTATCTAATGCTGTTAACATCGTGTTACTCCAGTTGTTACCAAATTGTTAATTCAAATTAATGCAAAACGACCTATTTGCCAAGTAATTATTGAATATTTTTTCTACGAACGTAGAATTCGTGCGGAATTTTGGAGAACCACACTATGATCTTTAATCCTGAACTGGCGACGAAAACCTTGGAAGCTGAAGGGCTGCGCTGTCCAGAGCCAGTAATGATGGTCAGGAAGACAATTCGTACCATGCAAGATGGTGAGGTGTTATTGGTGAAAGCCGATGACCCGTCGACCACACGAGATATCCCGAGCTTTTGCCGTTTTATGGATCACCAACTGCTTGCCGCGCAAACCGACCAACTGCCTTATCTGTATCTGATCAAAAAAGGGCTGGATTAACCCCTGCCCCTCACCACGCAAACAAGATGGCTTACTGCATCTCGTCGTCGCGCTCTGACAGCGCCATGGCGCACAGTGCACTGAAGAATTCAAACAGAGTCCGCAACTCTCGGTTATGGCATTGGTCCGGTTTGATCCCTAATTGAAACTTTACGCTGCGCTTTTGCTCACTCTCGAGATCCACCCGCACCAAACGACCATCATTGAGGTACGGTTGCACCAAATGTTGCGGTAGCCAGCCAAAACCGACACCATCGAGAATGCTATTTAATGCGGTACTTGGATGCGTCACTGTCAGACGCAAGTGCGAACCACGCCAACCACTATCCACATCTTGATTGCCCGAATCGCGAATCACCACATGACGAAACGCTTTGAGCTCCTTAACCGCTTGGCAAGCGATGCATCAGCTCGCCGAGATAGAACCGGGGCAATCGGTGCTGATCCACGGCGCCAGTGGTGGCGTGGGCAGTTTTGCCGTACAATTCGCTATGCACCTAGGCGCAAAGGTAACGGCGGTGGCTTCCACTGGCAATCACCCTTACTTGCAATCTCTCGGTGTTGAGCATGTGGCAGACTACCGCCAGCCAAACTACTTGCAGGCGCTCGGTCAGTTTGACTATGTGTTTGATGTGGTCGACAACGACACGCAAGGTATCTACGACACGGTAAAACCTTGTGGCAAATACATCTCTACTCTGAAAACTCATCAAATCCCCGCGCGCTACACCTTTGCTCATCAGCGGGTATTGGTAATGCCAAGTGGTGAGCAGTTGTCACACATCGGCGCTTTGATCGATCAAGGGGCGATTCAACTGCCCAGCATTCAACAATTGCCGCTCGACGCGGTAGCACAAGCACATGCCTTATCGGAAACTGAGCATGTTCAAGGAAAAATCGTCCTGCAGATCTAGTTTTGCAGGCATCGCCATCAAGGCGCATCTGCGCCTTGATGAAATGAAGGAGTCATCATGAAATATTTAATAATGCTGATCATGTGCGGCATTTTGTGGGGGTCGCAGTACGAGTTTAATCGCTTAGCACTGGAATCGATGCCAGCGATCTGGATTGCTGCGCTGCGTTCCAGTTTTGGTGCGCTGATCTTAATCGCCGCATGCTACTGGTTGAAATTGAAACGCACCTCTGGCCACTGGCCGATGCTGTTTGTTATCGCCACACTGGAGGCGACCCTGCCATTTCTTTTGGTGGCGTGGGGACAGCAGTCCACCCCCTCCAGCCATGCGGCAGTGATCACCGGCATGAACCCATTGCTGACTATTTTGCTCGCGCCACTGTTTTTACGTCACGCTCGTCTGGAAGCCAAATCGCTGCTGTGTGGCCTATTGGGTTTTGCCAGCTTACTCTACCTCTTCTATCCGCAACTGCACACGCCAGATGGGCAAAGCTTCTATGGCGCCGCGGCGATTTTTATCGCGACCCTCAGTTTTGCCTTAAGTTTAATTTTGGTCAAAAAGCTGGATAACTTACACCCAATCGTGGTCGCGCGTGATGTGATCGTGCTCTCTGCGATGCAACTGCTGCCGATTGCACTTTTAAGTAGTGAGCTGACGTTAAGCCACATCAGTATGTCATCGGCACTGTCTAGCCTTTATCTCGGTATTTTTTGCGGTGGTGTGGTCTACATTCTGTTTATGCAGCTCATCATGAGCAAAGGCCCAGCGTTTGCTTCGCTGAGTAACTATCTGGTGCCAACCGTTGGCGTGATACTGGCTGCCATCGCACAAGGTGGTACGATCGATAGCCGCACTTTGCTCAGTTTAGCGGGTATTTTGAGTGCCATTCTGCTGTTCCAATTCTGGCCAAACTCAGCTCCACCGCTTCGCAGTCGTCTCGACTCGTAGGTGAAATCAAAGCTGCTTCGGCAGCTTTGATTACTATGGCTTTATTGCTCATTTTCCAGCGCGCGCACTTGCGCTTGTAACTTATTGAGTTCTTTACGCATGGCACGCATCTCGTCGTGCATCGGGATGATGTGCGCGACGCGAATCCAAGATTCAACGGTCAATCCCGTTAGGATAAAAGTCCCTGCGACAATCGGCAGCCACATCTCCGTCAGTGCCATGGCCAACAGACACAGAGCCAAACCAAAGGTGAACAGATAACTCTGACTTTTTGCTGTCATACCCATATAACGTGTCAGCATATTGGTGCCCTCCCGTTTCAATTCACAACCTTAAAGTAGCATGCGCTGCATGACACGAATATGGCAGCGGTCACGCTCCTTAACGAATAAACACTCATTTAAGAACGGCCGCTGTTTCTGCGAGATTATCCGAAGTTAGACGCAAGATTTACCAAAAAGCGGCACCCAGTGCCAAAGCAACAAACAGTAGTGCAGTTACTTTGCGAATTAAGGCAAGGGGCAGTTTGTCTGCCGAGAGCTTACCAATCAGCACCACAGGCACATTCGCCAACAGCATGCCGATGGTGGTGCCGAGGATCACCCAAGTGAGCGCATCGGCGTATTGGGCACCGAGAATCGAGGTGGCGATTTGCGTTTTGTCCCCCACTTCCGCGATAAAAAACGCGATAAAACTGGCCACAAATGGACCTCGATTGGAAATCTCTTCATCGTCGTCGAGCTTGTCGGGGATCAGCACCCAAGCCGCCATCGCGAGAAAGCTCACCACCAGCACCCATTTCAATACTTCTGGTGACAGGTAATCGGCCACAACGACACCCAGCCACGCAGCCAAAGCATGGTTAGCAATGGTGGCAAAGAAGATCGCAGCAATGATGGGGATCGGTTTTCGATAGCGGCTGGCTAGCAGCAGGGATAATAACTGGGTTTTATCGCCAATTTCGGCTAAGGCGACAGTAGTAATAGAAATAGCTAAAACGCTCACGACATGCTCAATGGGGCAGGGATTATTATGTTAACCATAGACAAACCTCACGCCCCGCCCCGGTTCGTGATGATTTGTCTAAGGTCTTGCTAAACTCGAAGGGCTTCGAGTCTCGAACGCCATGGTGATTTGGCACCAATTATGTTGACGAACGAACCGGATGGAAATGGACCTCATCCAGTAAGCTACTCCCCAAAGACGAGCGCAATTCTAGCCAGCTTCCCCCACCATCTCAAGTGAGAAATTACACAAAAACTCCCTTTTAAGAAAATTTGGACGAATAAGCCAATAAATTTCCACTAAAGGGGAAATTTGACCACGAATTAATCAAGATTAGCTCTACTCCCATGCAGAATATCTGGGTATACTTGATCGTTATTTTTTATCACTCTAGACAGAAATTTCGCGCGAACCTGACTATGCAAAAATACGATATCAAAACCTTTCAGGGTATGATCCTCGCGCTGCAGGATTATTGGGCCCAACAAGGCTGTACCATTGTTCAACCATTAGACATGGAAGTAGGTGCAGGTACTTCTCACCCAATGACATGTTTACGTGCACTTGGTCCTGAGCCAATTGCTACGGCTTACGTTCAGCCATCTCGTCGTCCGACTGACGGCCGCTACGGTGAAAACCCTAACCGCCTTCAGCACTACTACCAGTTCCAGGTGATCATTAAACCGTCCCCAGACAACATTCAAGAACTGTACTTAGGTTCTCTGGAAGTGCTTGGCGTTGACCCGCAAGTTCACGACATCCGTTTCGTCGAAGACAACTGGGAAAACCCAACACTCGGTGCTTGGGGTCTTGGCTGGGAAGTGTGGTTAAACGGCATGGAAGTGACTCAGTTTACCTACTTCCAGCAAGTCGGTGGCTTAGAGTGCAAACCTGTTACCGGCGAGATCACTTACGGTATTGAGCGTCTGGCGATGTACATTCAGGGCGTGGATTCTGTGTATGACTTGGTATGGACAGATGGTCCACTAGGCAAAGTAACCTATGGCGACATCTTCCACCAAAATGAAGTTGAGCAATCCACTTACAACTTCGAACACGCCGATGTGGATTTCCTATTCACCTTCTTCGACCAGTGCGAAAAAGAGTGTAAACACCTGCTTGAGCTTGAAAAGCCGCTTCCACTGCCCGCTTACGAGCGTATTTTGAAAGCTGGCCACGCGTTCAACCTACTGGATGCGCGCAAAGCCATCTCAGTCACAGAGCGTCAGCGTTACATCCTACGTATTCGTAACCTCACTAAATCGGTTGCAGAAGCGTACTACGCATCTCGTGAAGCATTAGGCTTCCCTATGTGTAAAAAGGGTGAGGACAAATAAGATGGCAAAAGAATTTCTAATTGAACTCGGTACTGAAGAGTTACCACCAAAGCAACTTCGCACGCTAGCGGAAGCCTTTGCGGCAAACTTTGCAGCAGAATTAAAAGCCGCAGACCTTGCCCATGAAGGCATCAAGTGGTTTGCAACGCCACGTCGTTTAGCGCTTAAAGTCGCTAACCTTGCTGAAGGCCAAGCGGATAAAGTGGTTGAAAAACGTGGTCCTGCGATTGCGGTTGCTTTTGATGCAGATGGTCAACCCACCAAAGCGGCACAAGGCTGGGCTCGTGGTAACGGCATCACGGTTGAACAAGCCGATCGCCTAAAGACAGACCAAGGTGAATGGCTGCTTTACAAGCAAGAAGTGAAAGGCCAAGAAGCAAAAACTGTGGTTGTTGAACTTGCCGCAAAAGCATTGGCTAACCTGCCTATCGCCAAACCAATGCGTTGGGGTGATAAAGAAACTCAATTTATCCGCCCAGTTAAAACGCTAACCATTCTGTTCGGTGATGAACTTATCGAAGGTGAAATCCTTGGTGTGAGTTCTGCTCGTACTATCCGTGGTCACCGTTTCATGGGAGAGGCAGAATTTACTATCGATTCTGCCTCTCAATACCCAGCGATTCTGGAAGATCGCGGTAAAGTCATCGCGGATTACGATGCTCGTAAAGCTACTATCATCGCTGATGCACAAAAAGCAGCACAACAAGTTGGCGGTGTTGCTGACCTAGAAGATGACCTAGTTGAAGAAGTAACTTCACTGGTTGAATGGCCGGTTGTGCTAACAGCTAAGTTTGAAGAAAAGTTCCTCAAAGTACCTTCAGAAGCGTTGGTTTACACCATGAAAGGCGACCAGAAGTACTTCCCTGTCTATGACGCAGAGAAAAAACTGCTGCCTAACTTTATCTTCGTCTCTAACATCGAGTCTAAAGAGCCTCGTCATGTTATTGAAGGTAACGAGAAAGTGGTTCGTCCACGTCTTGCTGATGCCGAGTTCTTCTTCAACACTGACCGCAAGAGCAAACTGATTGATCGCCTACCTCAGCTAGAAACGGCCATCTTCCAGCAAAAACTGGGCACCATCAAAGACAAAACAGACCGTATCACTGAGCTTGCTGGCTACATTGCTGAGCAAATCGGTGCGGATGTTGAGAAATCAAAACGTGCTGGTCTGCTAGCTAAATGTGACCTAATGACATCAATGGTATTCGAGTTTACCGATACTCAAGGTGTGATGGGCATGCACTACGCGCGCCACGACGGTGAATCAGAAGAAGTGGCAGTGGCACTTAACGAGCAATACATGCCTCGTTTCGCTGGCGACAGCCTACCAACCAACGGAGTTTCTGCCGCGGTTGCGATGGCGGATAAGCTGGACACTATCGTCGGTATCTTCGGTATTGGCCAAGCGCCAAAAGGCTCTGACCCATTTGCACTGCGCCGCGCATCACTGGGTGTTCTGCGTATCATCGTTGAGTACGGTTACAACCTAGACTTGGTCGATCTAGTCGCGAAAGCGAAATCACTGTTTGCCCAAGAAGATGGCACTAGCCGTTTAACTAACGAAAACGTTGAGCAAGATGTGATTGAGTTTATGCTCGGTCGTTTCCGTGCATGGTACCAAGATGAAGGTTTCAGCGTAGACATCATCCAAGCGGTACTGGCTCGTCGCCCAACTAAACCTGCAGACTTTGACCAACGTGTTAAAGCGGTTTCTCACTTCCGTGAGTTGGATGCAGCAGAATCACTGGCAGCAGCGAACAAACGCGTGGGTAACATTCTGGCGAAATTCGAAGGCGAACTGCCAACTGAGATTGAGCTGTCTCTTCTTCAGGAAGATGCAGAGAAAGCGCTGGCTGAAAACGTTGAAGTACTCACAGAAGCGTTAGAGCCTGCATTTGCAACGGGTAACTACCAACAAGCATTGAGCCAACTTGCTGCGCTGCGTGAGCCTGTCGACGCGTTCTTCGATAACGTGATGGTCATGGCAGATGACGAAGCGTTGAAGAAAAACCGCTTAACGCTGCTTAACAACCTACGTAACCTGTTCTTGCAGATCGCCGATATTTCTCTACTGCAGAAATAACTCGACGTATCGCCAGATTTGTCGAATAAAATCGGCCAACTCAAGCCCAACTCCTCGGAGTTGGGCTTTGTTTTTCTGCTGTGCCAGATATTGTGCTTTGCCTCGCAATCACATTCAGGTATGTTCAATGTTTACTCGACCAGCCAGCAACGTACTGGCCTTTTAGGTACACAAAGCAATCACAATGAATTAGGTATAAAAACACATGCAGTTTTCAAAGTTTGGTGAAAAGTTTAATCAGTATTCCGGTATTACCCAGTTAATGGACGATTTGAATGATGGCCTACGCACTCCCGGCGCCATCATGCTCGGTGGCGGCAACCCTGCGGCCATTCCAGCCATGCTCGATTACTTTCATCAAGCCAGCGCGGACATGCTGGCCAGTGGCGAACTGGTCGCGGCCCTTGCTAATTACGACGGCCCGCAAGGCAAAGATGTGTTTGTAAAAGCCTTAGCGAAACTGCTCAAAGAGACTTACGGCTGGAACATCAGCGAGAAAAACATCAGCCTGACCAACGGTAGCCAAAGCGGTTTCTTCTACCTGTTTAATCTGTTTGCTGGCAAGCAGAGCGATGGGTCGCACAAGAAAATCCTGTTGCCACTCGCCCCAGAATACATTGGCTATGCCGACGCGGGGATCGATGAAGATATCTTTGTCTCTTACCGCCCTGAAATTGAACTGCTCGACAATGGCTTATTTAAATATCACGTCGATTTCGAACAGCTCAAAGTCGATGACTCGGTTGCCGCTATTTGTGCCTCGCGTCCGACTAACCCAACTGGCAATGTGTTGACCGATGAAGAGATCGCCAAACTGGATAAGCTCGCGCGAGAAAATAATATCCCGCTGATCATCGACAATGCCTATGGCCTACCGTTCCCGAACATCATCTTCGAAGATGTGCAGCCATTTTGGAATGAGAACACCATCTTGTGCATGAGCCTCTCCAAACTTGGCCTACCGGGTGTGCGTTGTGGCATCGTCATCGCCAGCGAAGAGGTAACGCAAGCGCTGACCAATATGAACGGCATTATTAGCTTAGCACCTGGCAGCATGGGCCCCGCGCTCGGCCATCATATGATCCGTCAAGACGATCTGCTGGCTCTGAGCTCACAAGTGATTAAGCCTTTTTACCAGCATAAGTCGCAGCGTGCGGTCGCACTACTGCAAGAGGCGATTCAAGATCCGCGTTTTCGTATCCACAAACCGGAAGGGGCGATTTTCTTATGGCTGTGGTTTGATGAACTGCCAATCACCACCATGGCTCTTTACCAACGCCTTAAAGCACGCGGCGTATTGATTGTGCCGGGAGAATATTTCTTTATCGGCCAAGAAGAGAGTTGGGAGCACGCCCATCAGTGTTTGCGCATGAACTATGTGCAGGACGATGAGAAGATGCAGCAAGGCATCGCGATCATCGCCGAAGAGGTGGCTAAAGCCTACCAACAAGGGTTAAGCGAGAAGTAGCGAGCTCGCCGATAAACGAAGAGCGCCAACACAGGCGCTCTTTTCTCATCTCAATCGGGTAAGATTTATCTGTTTTCCAGCAACTGGCCGTTACCGATAGCAATCTTACGCGGCTGCATCGCCTCGGGAATTTCACGCACTAAATCGATGTGCAATAGGCCATTTTCCATCGAAGCACCCACCACTTTCACGTAATCGGCCAACTGGAACTTACGCTCAAAGTCGCGCTCTGCGATGCCTTGATAAACGTAGTTTTTGCCTTCTTCCTCTTTGCGCTCGCCTTTAACAATCAGCAGATTTTCATTTTGCGTCAGATCAAGCTGCTCTTCGGCAAAGCCCGCCACCGCCATAGTGATGCGGTAGTTGTGCTCATCTTTCTGCTCAATATTGTATGGAGGGTAACCGCTTGAGCTGTTTTTCGCCGCGTTGGCTTCCATCAGGTTCAACAGACGATCAAAACCAATCGCGTTGCGGTACAGTGGTGTGAAATCTACATTACGCATAATTCTATCCTCTTCATTTAAGCAATAGTCTTGCCCAGTAATGGTCGGGCGAAGAGTTCCAAAACACCATTCCTCTCAATCGGGACATGGGTGGAACAGGTTGTCAGTCTTGACCCAGTTCATCCTCAACAGAGCGATGTGGGTCGTGGGAAAAGGCCCTTACGGCGCCTTCACTGACAGATATAAGGACGAGCAAAATCGCTTTCAAGAGTAAAAAGAAAATTTTTTAACGAAGAAAATAACAGGCATAAAAAAGCGCGGGCATGTGACCCGCGCTTTATTTGAGCTAGAAAAGAGGCTTGACTAGACGTCAAGGTTGGCCACTTTCAGTGCGTTGTTTTCGATAAACGCACGACGCGGCTCAACTTGGTCACCCATCAGTGTGGTAAACAACTCGTCAGCACCCACCGCATCTTCGATGGTCACTTGCATCATACGGCGCGTTTCTGGGTCCATGGTGGTTTCCCATAGCTGATCAGGGTTCATCTCACCCAAACCTTTATAACGTTGCAGGCTCAGACCACGACGCGACTCTTTGATTAACCAATCCAACGCCGCTGCAAAGCTGCTGACTGGTTGCGTACGCTCACCGCGTTTCACGTAAGCGCCCTCTTCAATCAGACCATCGAGAGCTTCGGCCATTTCCGCCAGCTTCTGGTACTCTTTCGAGTTGATCAGATCCACGCTTAGTGGGTAGTTGTGCATCACACCGTGAGTGCGCACCACAATCTTCGGCTGGTAACGATCTTGCTCTGCATCGTGCTCGACTTCAAAGCTGTATTGGCTTGCGCCCACTTCTTTCGCATTGAGCTGCTCAACCAACTGCGCTGTCCAAGCAGAGATAGCCGCTTGATCGCTAAATTGCGCTTCACTCAGGCGTGGCACATAAATCAATTCATGAATCAGTGCACGTGGGTAACGGCGGCTCATACGATCCACCAGCTTGATGGCCGCATTGTACTGCTGCACCAGCTTCTCTAGCGGCTCACCCGCCAGCGCAGGCGCGTCGGTATTGACATGCAGTTCGGCGTTATCCAGTGCCAAAGCGATTTGATACTGGTTCATCGCCTCTTCATCTTTGATGTACTGCTCTTGCTTGCCTTTCTTCACTTTGTACAGTGGTGGCTGAGCAATGTAGACATAACCACGCTCAATCAGCTCAGGCATTTGACGATAGAAGAAGGTCAACAGCAGCGTACGGATGTGCGAACCATCGACGTCCGCATCGGTCATGATGATGATGTTGTGGTAACGCAGTTTATCTGGGTTGTACTCGTCGCGGCCGATACCACAGCCTAGAGCAGTGATGAGGGTCGCTACTTCCTGCGAAGAGAGCATCTTGTCGAAACGTGCTTTCTCTACGTTGAGGATCTTACCTTTTAGCGGCAGGATGGCTTGGTTCTTACGGTTACGGCCCTGCTTGGCGGAACCGCCCGCAGAGTCACCCTCCACTATGTAGAGTTCAGACAACGCTGGATCTTTTTCCTGACAATCCGCCAGTTTGCCCGGCAGACCAGCTAAATCTAACGCGCCTTTACGGCGAGTCATCTCGCGCGCTTTACGCGCCGCTTCACGGGCACGCGCTGCATCGATGATTTTCGAACAGACTTGTTTTGCTTCGCTTGGGTTTTCCGCTAAGAAGTCAGCCAGTTTCTCATTCATGGCTGATTCAACCGCTGATTTCACTTCAGAAGAAACCAGTTTGTCTTTGGTTTGGCTGGAGAATTTTGGATCGGGTACTTTCACCGATACCACGGCGGTTAAACCTTCACGCGCATCATCACCCGACGTTGCCGCTTGCGCTTTCTTCGAGAAGCCTTCTTTGTCCATGTAGCTATTCAGGGTGCGAGTCAACGCACCACGGAAACCCGCCAAGTGGGTACCGCCATCGCGCTGCGGAATATTGTTGGTAAAACAGTAGATGTTTTCTTGGAAACCATCGTTCCATTGCATCGCCACTTCCACCGAAATACCGTCTTCACGTTCCATGTTGAAATGGAACACTTTTTCATGGATGGGTGTTTTGTTGCGGTTGAGGTGAGTGACAAACGCTTGAATACCGCCTTCGTACATGAAGTGGTCTTTCTTATCTTCTTCGCGCTCGTCCAGCAGTTTGATCGACACGCCCGAGTTAAGGAAAGAGAGTTCACGCAGGCGCTTGGCGAGAATTTCGTAGTGGAATTCGATGTTGGTGAAGGTTTCAGCGCTTGGCCAGAAACGCACCGTGGTACCGGTTTTTTCGCTCTCACCAACCACCGCCAGCGGCGCTTGCGGCACACCATGATGGTAAGTTTGTGTATGAATATGGCCGCCACGGTAAATGGTCAGCAGCACCTTTTCAGACAGCGCGTTGACTACCGACACGCCCACACCGTGCAGACCACCGGAGACTTTATAGGAGTTGTCGTCAAATTTACCGCCGGCGTGCAGTACAGTCATGATGACTTCTGCCGCAGACACTTTCTCTTCAGGGTGCAGTTCGGTCGGAATACCACGACCGTCATCGCTGACAGAAACCGAATTATCCTCATGAATCGTGACTACGATGTCTTTACAGTGACCTGCCAATGCTTCATCAATTGAGTTGTCCACCACCTCGAAAACCATGTGGTGCAGACCGGTGCCATCATCGGTGTCACCGATGTACATACCCGGACGCTTACGAACCGCATCCAGACCCTTCAGTACCTTAATACTTGATGAATCGTAATTATTCGACATGAGTTACTCTCTCATTATTTATCCTTGCTCAATCACACCCTGATCCACATGGAACAGTTTCCCTGCCTCATCTCGCATGTCCGCGATCTGGTTTTCGGTAATTGAGCTTACAAAAACTTGAGCCCCCGTCGCTTTCAGGCAATCTGCCAAACGCTTGCGACGTTGACTGTCTAATTCTGACGCAAAATCATCTATCAGATAGATGCATTGCTTACCGGTCATTTCCGTTAGGTGCTGCCCCTGCGCTAAACGCAGTGCGCACACCATGAGTTTCAGTTGACCACGTGACAGCACATCTTCCACCGGCGTGCCATTCACTTTGATGCGTAAATCCGCTTTATTCGGCCCACTGAAGGTATAGCCAAGCGCCTGATCCCGTTCGAAGTTTTTCTCGAGGATCTGCTGATAAGGCGTCTCTTTGTCCCAACCGCGATAGTACTTCAGCTGAATATCAAACTCTGGCAAAAAATCGCGACACAGTTGCTCGGCTTTGCTTTGCATCTGCTCGACATAATGCTCACGCCACTGGCTTATCTGCTCCGCCAAACGTGCCATTTCTTGATCCCAATAACTGAGTTCGCGGTAGCTTCTGGCCGTTTTGAGCAGGGCATTACGCTGCTTGTTGAGACGCTTAAAGCGACCCCAAGCATCAAAAAAGGCCGCTTCGCTATGAAACACGCCCCAATCGATAAAAGCGCGGCGATGTTTCGGCCCATCGGTCAACAGATCAAACCCTTCAGGATGAATCAGTTGCAATGGCAGAACCTGCGCCAACTGAGCGAGCTTTTGCCCAGACTGACCGCCTATTTTAACCTCAGTTGTACCATCGCGCTGCTTATTAATGCCAACGGGTAGCTCAAATTGATCCGAGTTCAAAAAACGACCATGAACAAACAGTTGGTCACACTCGTTTTGAATCACTCGACCAGTCAGCGCGCTGCGAAACGAGCGGCCATGTCCCAATAAGTAGACCGCTTCTAGCACACTGGTTTTACCGCTGCCATTGGGGCCGATAAGAAAGTTAAAGCCTGGTGACAAGGCGATGTCACAGGCTTTGATATTACGAAATTGCTGAATAATCAGACGAGAAAGCGGCATTCAATCAGCTTACAGGCGGATCGGCATCACGACGTACATAGCGCTGTCGTCGTCGACATTTTCAATCAGCGCACTGGCGTTGGCATCCGACATCGAAATACGCACTTTGTCACAGCGCAGTGTATTGAGCACATCCAGCACGTAACTGACGTTAAAGCCAATTTCAATCGCTTCGCCTTCAAAAGAGACATCCAGCATCTCTTCTGCTTCTTCCTGCTCCGGGTTATTGGCGGTAATGCGCATGTCACTGCCCGCTAAATTCACCCGTACGCCACGGAATTTTTCATTCGACAAAATCGCCGCACGCGCGAACGATTGACGCAGCTCGTCACAGCTTGCTTCAAGCGTTTTTGTGGTGTGCTGCGGCATAACGCGACGATAATCCGGGAAACGGCCATCCACCAGTTTAGAGGTGAAGACAAAGTTATTGACTTCAGCGCGCAGGTTGGAGCTGCCGATTTGCAGCATCACAGGCTGTTCTGGCGCATCGAGCAATTTAACCAACTCTTGCACCCCTTTGCGCGGCACAATGATCTGTTTTTGCGCGAAATCTGCGCCGAGTGCAACTTGCGAGACCGCCATTCGGTGCCCGTCGGTCGCCACGCTGCGCAGGGTGGTGCCATCTATTTCAAACAGCATGCCGTTGAGGTAGTAGCGCACATCTTGGTTCGCCATAGAGAACTGCGTCTTCTCAATCAGTGCGCGCAGTTCACCTTGCGTCAGCGACACTTCAACGTCACTTTGCCAATCTTCAATATTCGGGAAATCGTTGGCCGGCAACGTTGCCAGCGAGAAGCGGCTGCGGCCTGAGCGCAATTGCACGCGATCGCCTTCAAGGACAAAGGTAATTCGCGCGTCATCGGGCAAACCGCGGCAAATATCGAGAAATTTACGCGAGGGCACCGTAATGCTGCCCGCTTCAAACTCCCCTTCCAAGGTGACGCGGCTAATCAGTTCGACTTCCAAATCCGTCGCGGTCATCGACAACTGACCGTTGTCGACCTTGATTAACAAGTTACCCAAAATAGGCAAAGTAGGACGGCCACCCAGAGCACCGGAGACCTGTTGCAGCGGTTTAATAAAATGACTACGTTCAATGGTAAATTTCATGCTTGGCTCTTTACGCTGTCAGCTCAAATTGGGATTTGCTTAGAATTCTGCCATTTTAACCGATTAGGACGACAAGGTGCGAATCAAGTTCGAGTAATCTTCTTTAATGTCGTGGCTCTCTTCACGTAGCTGCTCAATTTTACGGCAGGCATGCAAAACCGTGGTGTGGTCACGGCCGCCAAACGCATCGCCGATTTCCGGCAGGCTGTGGTTGGTGAGCTCTTTCGCCAGCGCCATCGCCAGTTGACGCGGGCGCGCAACGGAGCGGGAACGGCGTTTCGAGAGCAGATCCGCCACTTTGATTTTGTAGTATTCCGCGACGGTCTTTTGAATGTTGTCGATGGTGACGAGCTTCTCTTGCAGCGCCAACAAATCGCGCAGCGCTTCACGCACAAAATCAATGGTAATTGGGCGGCCAGTAAAATTCGCATTGGCAATCACGCGATTGAGTGCACCTTCAAGTTCACGCACGTTGGAGCGCAGACGTTTGGCGATAAAGAAAGCCACTTCATCAGCAAGATGGATTTGGTGATCTTCGGCTTTCTTCATCAAGATCGCCACACGGGTTTCCAACTCCGGCGGCTCTATCGCCACGGTCAAGCCCCAACCAAAGCGTGATTTCAGACGATCCTCGACGCCACTGATCTCTTTCGGATAGCGGTCTGAGGTGAGGATGATCTGTTGGTTACCTTCTAAAAGTGCGTTAAAGGTGTGGAAGAACTCTTCTTGTGAACGCTCTTTGTTGGCAAAGAATTGGATGTCATCGATAAGCAGTGCATCGACGCTGCGGTAGTAACGTTTGAATTCTTCAATCGCGTTGTTTTGCAGCGCTTTAACCATGTCTTGCACAAAACGCTCTGAGTGCATGTACACCACTTTCGCGTTGGGCTTGTTATCCACAATGGCATTGCCGACCGCGTGCAACAAGTGGGTTTTACCTAAACCCGTTCCACCGTATAAAAAGAGGGGGTTGTAGGCACCGCCTGGGTTATCCGCCACCTGACGCGCCGCAGCCAAACCCAATTGGTTTGATTTACCTTCAACAAAGTTATTGAACTTGTGTTTCGGGTTAACGTTGGAGCGGTGGTTGATGTCCGCAATCGCTTGGGCATCATCGTCCCACGTTTTATGCACGGGTTTGCGGGCGTGCAGTTGTGCGGGAGCCGACGACTCCGCCGCCACATCGGCTGGTGTACGGGTGGGCGCAGGCTTTGGCGCGGCCACGGGCCGGCTACCGATCTCAAAACGCAGATTGGGAATGTCATGACCGCAATATTCCTGCAGCAGTCGATTGATGCTGTTGAGGTATTTATCACGCACCCAGTCAAGTACGAAGCGGTTAGGAGCAAACAAGGTGAGCGTGTTGCCATTGAGCTCCGCTTGTAACGGACGGACCCACATGCTGAATTCTGTAGCTGGTAGCTCTTCTTGAAGCCGCTGCATACATTGCAACCAAAGCGAAGATGACACGGTGCCCCCACGGATGTAAGAAATGATCGGAAAAGATTGGCAATTTTACCTGTTGATAACCGAGATCGCCAGCGATTGATCGAGGATCCAGTGAATAAGATCCAAGTTATTCACAATATTTTCGACAGATTTTGCGAGATCATCACACCTTGCCCGCGCTTTACCCACATAAGGATCCACTTTTCCCAGGATCTTCGCCATTTATCCCCAGAACCACCCAAGCGCGCTACCATCTGGTTATGAATCATAACAACTTGTTATTTATTCTAATGAGACAATTCACATTAACATCACGTCCTATAATTCTGAGGAGTCACAAAATGAAAAACTGGATTAAAGCAAGTATTGCTGCCATTGCTCTGTCTGCCGCGACCACCCAAGCTCTCGCGCAAGAGGTAGTAAAAGTGGGGATGTCTGGCCGTTATTTCCCATTTACTTTTGTACAGAAAGATAAGCTGCAAGGGTTTGAAGTCGACATGTGGGATGAGATCGGTAAACGCAATGGCTACCAAATCGAGTACGTGACGGCAAACTTCTCAGGTCTGTTTGGTTTGCTAGAGACCGGACGCATTGATACCATCTCCAACCAGATCACCATCACGGAAGCACGTAAGGCGAAATACCTGTTTGCTGACCCGTATGTGATCGATGGCGCGCAAATCACGGTGCGTAAAGGCAACGACAGCATTCAAGGCATTGACGATCTCGCAGGCAAAACCGTCGCGGTCAACCTTGGCTCGAATTTTGAGCAGTTGCTGCGCAGCTATGACAAAGATGGCAAAATCAAGGTGAAAACCTACGAAACGGGCATTGAGCATGATGTGGCGCTCGGCCGTGCCGATGCGTTTGTCATGGACCGTTTGTCTGCGCTGGAACTGATCAAAAAAACTGGCCTTCCGCTACAATTGGCAGGTCAGCCGTTTGAAACCATCGCCAATGCGTGGCCGTTTGTGAATAATGAGCGCGGAGCTAAGCTGCAAGGCGAAGTAAACCAAGCTCTCGCGGCGATGCGTGCCGACGGTACGGTAGAGAAAATTTCTCTGAAGTGGTTTGGTGCTGATATCACTAAGTAAGTGCACGCACACTCGATAACTCTGTTTTTTACTCAAGGTGGAAGCGCGTATTCCACCTTTTCTCGTCTTTAAAGGTAAGTGATATGGGATTTGATTTTAACTATATGCTCGAGCTATTGCCGATCCTGCTCAAGTACCTCGGTACGACGATGGAGATGGCCGCGTGGGGATTAGTCTTCTCTCTGATCCTTGCCGTGGTACTGGCCAATCTGCGCGTCTTCCGTGTTCCGGTGTTGGATCAGCTTAGCCAACTGTACATCAGCTTTTTCCGTGGCACCCCACTGTTGGTGCAACTGTTCCTGCTTTATTACGGTTTGCCGCAAGTCTTTCCTCTGCTGGTGGGCATCGATGCCTTTTCCGCCGCCGTGATCGGTTTAACGCTGCACTTCGCCGCATACATGGCGGAAAGCATCCGCGCCGCCATCATCGGCATCGACCGGAGCCAGATGGAAGCGAGCTTGTCGGTCGGCATGACCACCAGCCAAGCGATGCGCCGCGTCATCCTGCCACAAGCGACCCGCGTAGCCCTGCCTTCCTTGATGAATTACTTTATCGACATGATCAAATCCACCTCGCTGGCGTTTACTTTAGGCGTGGCCGAAATCATGGCCAAAGCGCAGATGGAAGCGTCGTCCAGTTTCCGCTTTTTTGAGGCCTTCCTCGCGGTGGCACTGATTTATTGGGGCGTGGTGTTGATTCTCACCCGCGTGCAAACTTGGGCCGAAGCCAAACTGAATAAGGCGTACGTACGATGATTAAACTGAGCAACATTCATAAACGCTACGGCGACAGCGAAGTCTTGAAAGGGATCGACATTGAGATTGAGCAAGGCGAGATCATCGTCATCATCGGTTCAAGCGGCACTGGGAAATCGACCTTATTGCGCTGCGTTAACTTTCTTGAGCAAGCCGATCAAGGCACCATTACCATTGATGACATCCGTGTCGACACGCAAAATCACAGCAAAGCCGAAGTATTAGCGCTGCGCCGCCGCACGGGGTTTGTGTTTCAAAACTACGCGCTGTTTGCCCATCTGACTGCGCGACAAAACATTGCCGAAGGCCTAGTGACGGTACGTGGCTGGAAGAAAGCCGATGCCCTCAAGCGCGCGCAGCAAATTTTGGACGACATCGGCCTTGGCGACAAAGGTGACAGCTACCCAGCCGCGCTCTCCGGCGGTCAGCAACAACGCGTCGGCATTGGCCGCGCCATGGCACAGCAACCTGAACTGCTGCTCTTCGATGAGCCGACTTCAGCGCTCGACCCAGAATGGGTCGGCGAAGTACTGGCGCTGATGAAAAAACTCGCCACGCAACATCAAACCATGCTGGTGGTGACGCATGAGATGCAATTTGCCAAAGAGGTCGCCGACCGAGTGATCTTTATGGCCGAAGGAAACATTGTTGAACAAGGATCTCCACAGGATATCTTCGATAATCCACAAGATCCTCGACTGCAAAAATTCCTTCGCCAAGTTGGAGAGCGGTAAAGATCCCGACAAAGATCGCGAGATCCTTGAGATTTTACTCACACTCCGTATAATCCCCCGGCGGATTTTTTTACAGCCCTGCAAAGATTGACACTTTGTGTGACTGTGATTACAATTCCGCCTCTTTGTTGAGAGGCGTCGGTTATTCTTCTTTAATAAAGAGCTTCTTTATATAAAGAAAGCACAATGCCCACGCCGGGTTTAACAAGAACCTAAAACTACTGATCAGTAAGGTAATTACAATGGCTACTAAACGCACTTTTCAACCTTCAGTTCTGAAGCGCAAGCGTACTCACGGCTTCCGTGCTCGCATGGCGACTAAGAACGGTCGTAAAGTAATCAATGCACGTCGTGCGAAAGGCCGTGCGCGCCTGTCAAAATAATCACTAGCTTATTTTGAATACGTACGCGTTCAATCGGGAGTTACGTTTGTTAACTCCCGAGCATTATCAAAACGTCTTTCAGCAAGCTCACCGGGCTGGCTCTCCTCATTTCACTATCATTGCTCGCGATAATAACCTTTCTCATCCTCGTTTAGGCTTGGCTGTTCCCAAAAAGCAAATTAAAACTGCCGTTGGTCGCAACCGCTTCAAACGCATCGCTCGTGAAAGTTTTCGTAACACACAACATCAGCTTCCCAATAAAGATTTTGTTGTGATTGCCAAGAAAAGCGCGCAAGATTTGAGCAATGAAGAACTGTTTAAGTTGTTTGATAAGCTATGGCATCGCCTGTCTCGCCCTTCACGTGGTTAGCGATCGGACTCGTCCGTCTTTATCAAGGTCTCATCAGTCCTCTTCTCGGACCACGCTGTCGTTTTACTCCAACCTGTTCAACCTATGCGATAGAAGCGTTGAAAGCTCACGGTTTGGTAAAAGGATGTTGGTTATCAGGCAAACGTCTATTAAAATGCCACCCTTTGAACGAAGGGGGGTATGACCCCGTTCCACCAGTCCAAAAACAAGACAGAGATAAATAACGATGGATTCTCAACGCAATATCCTGTTAATCGCTCTGGCATTGGTTTCTTTCCTGCTGTTCCAACAGTGGCAAGTAGCAAAGAATCCAGCACCACAAGCGGCTACTCAGGCTCAATCAAGCAGTGCGCTACCTGCACCATCTTTTGCTGATGAACTGGACCCGTCTCCGGCTCAACAGGCATCGGCCAAACTCATCACAGTGACGACGGATGTCCTGACTCTGTCAATCGACACAGTGGGTGGTGATGTGGTAACCGCAGAACTGAACCAGTATGCGGCTGAGCAGAATTCTCCTGACGCCTTTGTGCTGTTGAAGGACATTCAAGGTCATCAATTTATCGCTCAAAGCGGCTTAGTCGGCCCACAAGGGATCGATTTGAGCAGCAGCAACCGTCCTCAATATCAAGTCAGTGCGGAGAGCTTTGCGCTGGCTGACGGTCAAGACGAGCTACGCATTCCAATGAGCTATGAAGCCAATGGTCTGCAATACACCAAAACGTTCGTGCTAAAACGCAACAGCTACGCGGTGGACGTTGAGTTTGACGTGGTGAACAACTCTGGCAACAACGCCACTTTCGGTATGTACGCGCATTTGCGTCAAAATCTGATGGACGCGGGCGGCAGCATTACCATGCCAACTTACCGTGGCGGTGCCTACTCAAGCGAAGAGACTCGCTACAAGAAGTACAGCTTCGACGACATGCAAGATCGCAACCTGTCTGTTAACCTGCCAAATGGCGAAGGCTGGGCGGCGATGATCCAGCACTACTTTGCTGCCGCGTGGATCCCTCGTAACGAACCAGGCACTAACCTTTACACTCGCGTGATTGGCAACATGGGCGACATTGGCGTACGTATGCCAAACAAAACCATTGCCAACGGCGAAAAAGCGCATTTCAGCGCCACCTTATGGACTGGCCCTAAACTGCAAGATCAGATGGCTGCCACCGCGCCAAACCTTGATCTGGTTGTAGACTATGGCTGGCTATGGTTTATCGCCAAGCCACTGCACATGCTGCTGTCGTTTATTCAAAGCTTTGTCAGCAACTGGGGGGTGGCCATCATCTGCTTGACCTTCATTGTCCGTGGCGCCATGTACCCGCTGACCAAAGCGCAATACACCTCAATGGCGAAAATGCGCATGCTGCAACCTAAACTGCAAGCAATGCGTGAGCGTATCGGCGATGACCGCCAACGCATGAGCCAAGAGATGATGGAGCTGTACAAGAAAGAGAAAGTGAACCCACTGGGTGGCTGTCTACCACTAGTACTGCAGATGCCAATCTTTATTGCTCTGTACTGGTCGCTGATGGAATCGGTTGAACTGCGCCACTCACCTTTCTTTGGTTGGATCACAGACCTGTCTGCGCAGGACCCGTACTACATCCTGCCACTGCTGATGGGTGCTTCAATGTTCATGATCCAAAAAATGAGCCCAACCACAGTCACAGACCCAATGCAGCAGAAGATCATGACCTTCATGCCTGTAATGTTCACCTTCTTCTTCCTGTGGTTCCCGTCAGGTCTGGTTTTGTACTGGCTGGTATCGAACATCGTCACTCTGATCCAACAGTCTTTGATTTACAAAGCGCTGGAGAAAAAAGGCTTACACACCAAGTAAGTGAACTCAGAGTAAGGAAAGGCGGCCAAAAGGTCGCCTTTTTGTTTTTCGCTGATTACAATTCAGCTAACTGCTTTTTCAGGTCACTGTGACCACAAACAAATAGGTTTCTTTATGACAACAGATACGATTGTTGCCCAAGCCACTGCGCCGGGTCGCGGCGGTGTCGGGATCATTCGCGTCTCTGGGCCAAAAGCCGCTCAGGTGGCGCTGGAAGTGACCGGTAAGGCCCTCAAACCGCGCTACGCCGAGTACCTCCCTTTTACCGCGCAAGATGGCAGCGTGCTCGATCAGGGCATCGTCCTCTACTTCCCCAACCCACATTCGTTTACCGGCGAAGATGTCGTGGAGTTTCAAGGCCACGGCGGCCCGGTCGTGATGGACATGCTGATTAAGCGCATTCTCACCATCAAAGGGCTTCGTCCAGCGAGACCCGGAGAGTTTTCTGAGCGCGCCTTTCTCAACGACAAAATGGACCTCACTCAAGCCGAAGCGATTGCCGACCTGATTGACGCCAGCTCAGAAGAGGCGGCCAAATCGGCGCTCCATTCATTGCAAGGTCAGTTTTCCAAACGCATCAACACCTTGGTCGAATCCTTGATTCATCTGCGTATCTACGTTGAGGCCGCGATTGATTTTCCTGAAGAAGAGATCGATTTTTTGGCGGACGGCAAAGTCGCAGCCGACCTGCAAGGGATCATCGATAACCTTGATGCGGTGCGCCAAGAAGCTAACCAAGGTGCAATTATGCGCGAAGGGATGAAGGTGGTGATAGCCGGACGACCAAACGCAGGAAAATCCAGTCTGCTCAACGCACTTTCCGGTAAAGAGTCCGCGATTGTCACTGACATTGCTGGCACCACCCGTGACGTGTTGCGTGAGCACATCCACATCGATGGCATGCCACTGCACATCATCGATACCGCGGGCCTGCGTGATGCATCTGACGAAGTGGAGAAAATAGGTATTGAACGTGCGTGGGATGAAATTCGTCAAGCTGATCGCGTGCTGTTTATGGTCGATGGCACCACCACCGAAGCGACTGATCCTCAAGAAATCTGGCCCGATTTTGTTGACCGCCTGCCCAGCAGCATCGGCATCACGGTGATCCGTAATAAAGCCGATCAAACCCAAGAAGAACTTGGGATCTGCCATGTTAGTAACCCGACCTTGATCCGCCTTTCTGCCAAAACAGGTCAAGGGGTTGATGCGCTGAGAAAGCACTTGAAAGAGTGCATGGGCTTTTCTGGCCAGAGCGAAGGGGGCTTTATGGCCCGCCGCCGCCACCTCGATGCGTTGCAACGCGCCGCAGAGCACCTGCAAATCGGCCAAGAGCAGCTTGAAGGCTACATGGCCGGGGAAATCCTCGCGGAAGAGCTACGCATCGCTCAGCAGCATTTAAACGAGATTACCGGTGAGTTCAGCTCTGACGATTTGCTCGGCCGAATCTTCTCCTCGTTTTGTATTGGCAAATAATCGACTTGTTGCAAAGCAGCCTCCGGGCTGCTTTTTCAATACCTGTAAACACTGGCATAAACCATCTCATTGACGCGGCTGCCTTTTTAAAGCCGACACTTCCTCTCTTGGAGGAAATCGCGCATCATAGACTCGATAACGAATGCAAACCGTTTAAAGGAAGATCTATGATCCACATTATTACAGGCAGCACCTTAGGTGGGGCCGAATATGTTGGAGATCACTTAAGTGATCTCCTCAATGCCGAAGGATTGGAAACCACCATCCACAACCAACCTGAGTTAAACGAGATCGCCAATCAAGGCATTTGGTTGATCATCACCTCCACCCATGGTGCGGGCGAATACCCAGACAATATCCAACCCTTTATTGCAGCTCTGCAGAATACGCCTCCCAAAATGAGTGAGGTGCGCTACGCGGTGATCGCGATTGGTGATTCGAGTTACGACACCTTCTGCGCCGCCGGCCAACACGCCCATCATCTGCTGCAAGACATTGGGGCAACCCCAATTACTGAATGCCTCACTATTGATGTGCTAGAACATACCGTTCCAGAAGACGCTGCGGAAAACTGGCTGAAAAGTCACTTGCCTCTGTTGAGTTAAACCATCTCACCCAGTTCTTTCTCGCCTGCTGTGACGGCAGGCGTTTTATCCACGAGCCATCCCCTGCCATTTAAACTGCTTATTTCTCATACAAACCACCTGTGGATAAACATAGACAAATCCAGTGATCTTCCTATAGTTATCCCAATAACAACTTATCCACTCGCGATGGGCTGTGTATAACTATCGATTTTGATCCCAGCTAATCCTCATGCTGATCAAATCATGATCACACGATATGATCTAAAAAAGATCCATGATCTTATTGATCATTTCCCGCTTATCCACAGGTGGGTAGGATCCTAATAATAGATCCAGTAAAAGATCCTATATAAAGATCTTTATATATATTTAGTCTTCACTTTGATCCGCGCTAAGAGAGAAAACAATTTTCACTCACTGATAAAGAAGGTAGAATACCGCTCTTTTATTTTCTCGATTGAATCTTTTGAATACCTGAGGTCGGTTCATGCTTTATCACGAAAACTTTGACGTCATTGTTGTCGGTGGCGGACACGCAGGAACGGAAGCCGCACTCACATCAGCTCGCACAGGGCAGAAAACCCTGTTGCTGACTCACAATATTGATACTTTGGGGCAGATGTCTTGTAACCCTGCTATTGGGGGTATCGGTAAAGGTCATCTGGTGAAAGAAGTGGATGCGATGGGCGGTTTGATGGCTGAGGCTATTGATCACGCAGGTATTCAATTTCGCACCCTAAATGCCTCAAAAGGGCCGGCTGTACGAGCAACGCGTGCACAAGCGGACCGTGCTTTATACAAAGCCTATGTGCGTCATGCATTGGAAAACACGCCTAATCTGACCCTGTTCCAACAAGCTGCCGATGATCTGATGGTGGAAAACGATCGTGTCTGCGGTGTGGTTACCCAGATGGGGCTCAAATTCCGCGCTAAAGCAGTGGTGTTGACCGTCGGCACCTTCCTCGGGGGTAAGATCCACATTGGTCTTGAGAATTTCTCGGGTGGCCGAGCTGGAGATCCACCGTCGATCGCCTTGGCGGATCGTTTACGCGAGCTGCCTTTCCGTGTCGATCGTCTAAAAACTGGCACTCCACCACGCATCGATGCGCGCAGTGTCGATTTTTCACAGCTTGAAGTGCAACATGGCGACAACCCGACGCCCGTGTTCTCTTTCATGGGCAATCGCACGCAGCACCCACGTCAGATCCCGTGTTTTATTACCCACACTAACGAACAGACGCATGATGTGATCCGTAATAACCTTGATCGTAGCCCAATGTACGCTGGCGTGATTGAAGGGATCGGGCCTCGTTACTGCCCGTCGATCGAAGATAAGGTGATGCGTTTTGCTGACAAGAACAGCCATCAGATTTTTATCGAGCCTGAAGGACTAACCACCACGGAACTGTATCCAAATGGCATCTCGACCAGTCTGCCGTTTGATGTTCAAGTACAAATTGTCCGCTCGATGAAAGGGTTTGAGAACGCCCAAATCGTTCGTCCGGGCTACGCGATCGAATACGATTTCTTTGATCCGCGAGACCTCAAACAGACTTACGAAACAAAATTTATTCAAGGCTTGTTCTTTGCTGGCCAGATCAACGGCACCACTGGCTACGAAGAAGCGGCGGCGCAAGGTTTGATGGCTGGCCTCAATGCTAGCCTATTTAGCCAAGAGAAAGAGGGCTGGAGCCCACGTCGCGATCAAGCCTACATGGGGGTGCTCATCGACGATCTCTCGACCATGGGCACCAAAGAGCCCTACCGCATGTTTACCTCTCGAGCCGAATACCGTCTGCTGCTGCGTGAAGACAATGCAGACCTGCGTTTGACCGAGAAAGCGCGTGAACTTGGCCTGATTAGCGATGCGCGCTGGGCGCGTTTTAACCAGAAAATGGAAAACATGCAGCTTGAGCGTCAGCGCCTCAAAGAGACGTGGATGAATCCGAACTCGTCAGGCGTGGATCAGCTCAATGCATTGCTCAAGACGCCCATGTCGCGTGAAGCGAGCGGTGAAGATCTGCTACGTCGCCCAGAAATGAGCTACGACCTGCTGACTTCCTTACCTGCGTTTGCCCCTGCCATGGATGACCGTGAAGCGGCAGAACAGGTTGAAATCCAAGTGAAATACGAAGGCTACATTCAGCGTCAGCAGGATGAAGTAGAAAAATCATTGCGCTACGAGCACACCAAGTTGCCAAGCGATTTGGATTACAAAGAAGTCAAAGGGCTGTCAAACGAAGTGGTGCTCAAGCTCAATAATGCTAAGCCTGAAACCATTGGCATCGCCTCGCGTATTTCGGGTATCACTCCTGCGGCGATTTCAATTTTGCTGGTGCATTTGAAGAAGATCGGCATGTTGAAAGTGGGAGAAGAGCAACTATGAGTGCACTGCGCGCCAAGCTTGATGCCTTGATCGCCCAAACGTCGTTAGAGGTGTCGGATAAACAGCGTCAGCAACTGGTCGGTTACGTTGAGTTGCTCCATAAATGGAACAAAGCTTACAACTTAACCTCTGTGCGCGATCCGCTTGAGATGCTAGTGAAACATATTCTTGATAGCATCGTGGTGTCACCTCATCTGCGTGGCGAACGTTTTATTGATGTCGGTACCGGGCCAGGGTTGCCCGGGATACCTCTGGCCATCATGAATCCCGACAAAAGCTTCTTTTTGCTTGATAGCCTTGGCAAACGTATCCGCTTTTTGAAGCAAGTGGTGCATGAACTTGGTATTCATAATGTGACCCCGGTTCAAAGTCGCGTCGAAGCGTTTCAACCAGACGAAAATTTTGATGGTGTTCTAAGTCGTGCATTTGCTTCAATGACAGATATGGTGGAGTGGTGTCATCATCTGCCGAAAACCGATCACGGTGTTTTCCTCGCATTGAAGGGACAACACCCGAAAGATGAAATTGATCAGCTTCCTGACTGGTGCTGCGTGACAGAGATCATATCTTTGACAGTTCCCGAGTTAGAAGGTGATCGCCATCTTGTAATCTTATCGCGCAAGGAATAATAGCGAGGTCATCGTGGGTAAAATCGTAGCCATTGCCAATCAGAAAGGCGGAGTCGGAAAAACGACTACCTGTGTGAATTTAGCGGCCTCCATGGCTGCCACCAAACGCAAAGTTCTGGTTATCGACCTTGATCCGCAAGGAAACGCTACGATGGCCAGTGGCGTCGACAAGTACATGGTGGATGCCACCGCCTACGAACTGTTGGTGGAAGATACTCCGTTTGATCAGGTGGTCTGTACCACTACCACTGGTAAATATGACCTGATTGCGGCCAACGGTGATGTTACTGCCGCTGAAATAAAACTGATGGAAGTGTTTGCTCGCGAAGTGCGTTTAAAGAACGCCTTAGCCGCAGTTCGTGATAACTATGATTTCATCTTTATTGATTGTCCTCCTTCTTTAAACCTTCTTACAATCAATGCCATGGCTGCGGCGGATTCCGTTTTAGTGCCAATGCAATGTGAATATTTTGCATTAGAAGGTTTAACTGCGCTTATGGATACCATTAGTAAGTTGGCTGCGGTGGTGAATGAGAACCTCAAAATTGAGGGGTTACTGCGTACCATGTACGACCCGCGCAACCGCCTTTCCAATGAAGTATCCGATCAACTGAAAAAGCATTTCGGTAGTAAGGTATATCGCACGGTGATCCCACGTAATGTGCGCCTGGCTGAAGCGCCAAGCCACGGGAAACCGGCAATGTACTACGACAAACACTCAGCAGGCTCAAAAGCGTATCTTGCGCTCGCTGGCGAAATGCTGCGTCGAGAAGAAATCCCAGTTTAACCTTAACCGAAGGAATTCGTCCCCATGACTAAGCGTGGTCTAGGAAAAGGACTGGATGCTCTGCTGTCCACCAGTTCGTTAGCTCGTGAAAAACAACAAATCGCCACCCACAGCCAAAGTTTGTCGGCCGAAGGTGAATTGACCGATATTGCTGTTGGTCACCTGCAACCCGGGATTTACCAGCCACGTAAAGAGATGTCTCCACAAGCGTTGGAGGAACTGGCAGCCTCCATTCAATCGCAAGGCATTATTCAGCCGATTGTGGTGCGTGCGCTCAATGATGGCCATTTCGAAATTATTGCAGGTGAGCGCCGTTGGCGTGCGGCTAAGCAGGCTGGGCTAAAACGCGTGCCTTGTCTGGTGAAAAATGTCGAAGATCGCGCGGCGATCGCCATGGCATTGATAGAGAATATTCAGCGTGAAGATCTCAATGCGATCGAAGAAGCTCAAGCATTAGAACGGCTACAAGATGAGTTTGCACTGACACACCAGCAAGTGGCGGATGTGATTGGTAAATCGCGAACCACGGTGAGTAATCTGCTCCGATTGAATAGCCTTGAGCCTGAAGTGAAACAATTTGTCTCGCAGAAGCTGCTGGAGATGGGCCATGCCAGAGCCTTGTTGGCCTTGGAAGGTGAGCAGCAAGTTGAAGTGGCTCAGCAAGTTGCGAGCAAGCTGTTGACCGTACGCCAGACCGAGCAATTAGTGAAAAAGTGTTTAACACCTAAGGTTGAGCAAGAATTGCCATCAAAGGATGAAGAAACACAACAAATGTCACAAAAATTGAGTCGACTGTTGGGTGCTAAGGTTTCTATTGTGAGATCCATGAACGGCAAAGCAAAATTGACAATTAGTCTTGATGAGCCTCACAAATTAGAGCAACTAATTGCCAAGCTAGAAAGCTAAATGAGATAATTGATTTAGGTCAATTATGCAAAAAATCATTTTTTGTACGAAAGTTGTCGGTTTGTAAACAAAACTGTAAGTTTTTGCTGCGTTTTAATTGCAATCGGTTGGACTCACCGTATAATTTTCGCCAATTTCCCTCACCCCTAAAAAGACAAGGTGATATGGGAGTTACTAGAGGTACGAATACATGGTAGCTGCGTTAGCTAGGCCAGGACGAGAGCTTGCAAAGCAATTGTTATTGATCGAGGCTGGCGCGGTTATTTTGCTGGCAGCAGGGATGGCGGTGGCTGTTAATGCTGAATGGGGGTTTTCATCGCTAATAGGCGGTAGCATTTTTGTTGCGGCTAATGCGGTGTTTTCTGTTTGTGCGTTCCTGTTTGTGGGGGCTAGGGCGGCGAAATACGTTGCCATTTCCTTTTACACAGGTGAAGCGCTGAAGATCCTCATTACAGTAGCGCTATTTTCTGTGGCCTACATGTATATGCAGGTGGAACTTGTTCCCCTGAAACTAACCTATTTGCTGGTTCTCGGTATTAATATCTTTGCGCCAGCGCTATTCATTAACAACAAAAAATAGGATGAGTTATGGCTGCGCCAGGTGAAGCGCTAACAGCTTCCGGTTACATCACTCACCACCTTACCAACCTTTCAACTTACAAGTTGGGGCTGGTGGCGGAAGAGACGAGTTTCTGGAACGTACATATCGATAGTCTGTTTTTTTCGTGGTTTACAGGTCTAATTTTCCTCGGAATTTTTTACTCTGTGGCGCGCAAAACAACAGCCGGTGTACCAGGTAAGCTTCAGTGTGCTGTAGAAATGGTTGTAGAATTTGTCGCCACAAACGTCAAAGACACATTCCATGGACGCAACCCGCTGATTGCACCTCTAGCACTGACTATCTTTTGTTGGGTATTTTTAATGAACTTGATGGACCTTGTGCCTATCGACTTCCTACCATACCCGGCAGAGCATTGGCTCGGTATCCCTTATTTGAAAGTGGTTCCGTCGGCTGATGTGAATATCACCATGGCTATGGCACTAGGCGTTTTTGCTCTGATGATTTACTACAGCATCAAAGTGAAAGGTCTGGGCGGGTTTGCCAAAGAACTGGCTTTGCATCCATTTAACCACTGGACAATGATCCCATTCAACCTACTGATTGAAGTGGTATCGCTACTGGCGAAACCTCTCTCTCTTGGTATGCGTCTGTTTGGTAACATGTTCGCGGGTGAGGTTGTATTCATTCTTTGTGCGGCAATGCTACCATGGTATCTACAATGGATGGGCTCACTACCATGGGCGATCTTCCATATTCTGGTAATCCTGATTCAGTCATTCGTGTTCATGATGTTAACGATTGTTTATATGTCAATGGCCCACGAAGACAGTGATCATTAATTTTGTTTATTCTTATTAGACTTTTAGTTAATCGCTATAATTGGAGATAGTAATGGAAACTGTACTAAGCTTTTCTGCAATCGCAGTAGCAATCATCGTTGGCCTGTGTGCTTTAGGCACTGCGGTAGGCTTCGCTGTTCTAGGTGGTAAATTCCTAGAAGGTGCTGCTCGTCAACCAGAAATGGCGCCTATGCTTCAAGTTAAGATGTTCATCATCGCAGGCCTACTTGATGCGGTTCCAATGATCGGTATCGTAATCGCACTTCTATTCACGTTCGCAAACCCATTCGTAGGTCAACTAGCTGGTTAATCATCGGTTTTGAACGACAAGCGTCAGCTTGTCTTTGATTAACACTAACTCGAATAGAGGGGTAGCTGTTGTGAATATTAACGCAACTCTGCTAGGTCAAGCATTCTCGTTTGCACTCTTTGTGTGGTTCTGTATGAAATACGTATGGCCACCAATCATGCAAGCGATTGAAGAGCGTCAGAAGAAAATTGCTGACGGTCTGCAAGCAGCGGAACGTGCTGCGAAAGACTTGGATCTAGCGCAAGCTAATGCTTCTTCTCAAATGAAAGAAGCAAAGCGCACAGCAACTGAGATCATCGATCAGGCCAACAAACGTAAAGCGCAGATTATTGATGAAGCTCGCGAGGATGCACAGGCTGAACGCCGTAAGATCCTTGCGCAAGCGGAAGCAGAAATCGACGCAGAGCGTAACCGTGCCCGCGATGAACTGCGCAAACAAGTTGCAACTCTGGCTGTCGCTGGTGCAGAGAAAATCCTTGAGCGTTCCATCGATAAAGATGCGCACAAAGATATTCTCGATAACATTACTGCAAAACTTTAAGTTTGGGGGCGCTTATGTCTGATTTGACTACAATCGCACGCCCCTATGCTAAAGCAGCATTCGACTTTGCCGTAGAAAAAGGCCAACTGGACCAATGGGGTCAAATGTTGTCTTTCGCTGCGGAAGTTGCCAAGAACGAACAAATTAGTGAACTGTTAACTGGTTCAATGTCAGCCGAAAAGCTGACGGAGCTATTTGTAGCGATTTGCGGCGAACAAGTGGATGAATATGGTCATAACCTTCTGAAGGTGATGGCTGAGAATGGTCGGTTAAAGGCCCTTCCTGATGTTTGTAAGCAGTTCTTTGCTCTGAAAAAAGAGTATGAGAAAGAGATTGATGTAGACGTGATTTCTGCAACAGAACTTTCTGATGAACAAATTGCAAATATCAGCAGCAAACTTGAGCTGCGTCTTGAACGCAAAGTGAAGCTGAATTGCAGTATAGATGAGGCCCTACTTGGTGGGGTGATTATTCGAGCCGGAGACTTAGTCATCGACAACTCAGCACGTGGTCGTTTGAACCGCCTGAGCGATGCATTGCAGTCTTAATGGGGATTGGAGCATGCAACTTAATTCCACGGAAATCAGCGATCTAATCAAGCAGCGTATTGAATCATTCAACGTTGTTAGTGAAGCTCGTAATGAAGGTACTATCGTATCGGTAAGCGATGGTATTATTCGCATTCACGGCCTAGCGGACGTGATGCAAGGTGAAATGATTGAATTACCGGGTGGCCGTTATGCACTAGCACTTAACCTTGAGCGTGACTCGGTTGGTGCGGTAGTCATGGGCCCCTATGCTGACCTTAAGGAAGGCATGAAAGTAACAGGTACTGGTCGCATTCTTGAAGTGCCAGTCGGTCCAGAACTGCTTGGTCGCGTAGTGAACACACTGGGTGAGCCAATTGACGGTAAAGGTCCAATTGAAGCCAAATTGACTTCTCCTGTTGAAGTGATTGCACCGGGTGTAATCGACCGTCAATCGGTTGATCAACCTGTACAAACTGGTTATAAGTCAGTTGACTCCATGATCCCAATCGGTCGTGGTCAGCGTGAACTTATCATCGGTGACCGTCAAACTGGTAAAACAGCCATGGCGATCGACGCAATCATCAACCAGAAAAACTCTGGTATCTTCTCTATCTACGTCGCGATTGGTCAGAAAGCTTCTACTATCGCTAACGTAGTACGTAAACTGGAAGAGCACGGTGCTCTGAAAAACACCATTGTGGTGGTGGCTTCAGCGTCTGAATCTGCTGCACTGCAATACCTGGCGCCATATGCAGGTTGTGCAATGGGTGAATACTTCCGTGATCGTGGTGAAGATGCGTTGATTGTTTATGATGATCTTTCTAAGCAAGCTGTTGCTTACCGTCAGATCTCTCTACTTCTGAAGCGCCCACCAGGCCGTGAAGCATTCCCAGGTGACGTATTCTATCTCCACTCTCGTCTACTAGAGCGTGCTGCTCGTGTAAACGCAGACTACGTAGAGCGTTTTACTAAGGGTGAAGTGAAAGGTAAGACCGGTTCTCTGACTGCTCTTCCTATCATCGAAACTCAAGCTGGTGACGTTTCTGCATTCGTACCGACTAACGTAATCTCGATTACTGACGGTCAGATCTTCCTGCAAACTGAACTGTTCAACGCGGGTGTCCGCCCAGCGGTTGACCCAGGTATTTCAGTATCTCGTGTAGGTGGTTCTGCTCAGACGAAAATCATCAAGAAGCTATCAGGTGGTATCCGTACCGCGCTAGCGGCTTACCGTGAATTGGCGGCGTTCGCTCAGTTCTCTTCGGATCTTGATGAAGCGACTAAGAGACAGTTGAACCACGGTCAAAAAGTCACTGAACTGATGAAGCAGAAGCAATATGCTCCGATGTCAGTTTTTGACCAAGCGTTAACTATCTTTGCGGCAGAGCGCGGCTATCTAAGTGATGTAGCACTGAATAAAGTGCTGGATTTCGAAGCGGCTCTACTATCGTATGCTCGCGGTCAATACGCTGAACTAGCAGCGCAGATCGACAAGACGGGTGCTTACAACGATGAAATCGAAGCTCAGTTCAAGAAACTGGTTGACGATTTTAAAGCAACCCAAACTTGGTAATAAGTCGGTGGCAGTGGCTGCCACCAACTAATGGAGAGTAACGATGGCCGGCGCAAAAGAGATACGTAGTAAAATCGGTAGTGTTAAAAGCACTCAGAAGATTACGAAAGCGATGGAAATGGTAGCAGCTTCAAAAATGCGTCGTTCTCAAGACGCCATGGAAGCTTCTCGTCCATACGCGGAAACAATGCGTAAAGTGATCGGTCATGTGGCAAACGCGAGTCTAGAATATCGTCATCCGTATCTAGAAGAGCGTGAAGCCAAGCGTGTTGGTTACATCATCGTTTCCACCGACCGCGGTCTGTGTGGCGGCTTGAACATCAACGTGTTCAAAAAATCCCTCACAGACATGCAAGCGTGGAAAGAGAAAGGCGCTGACGTCGAACTGGCTCTGGTTGGTTCGAAAGCAACGGCTTTCTTTAAGAACAGCGGCGCTAAAGTAGCGGCTCAGGTATCTGGTTTGGGCGATAGCCCGAGCCTTGAAGACTTGATCGGCTCAGTCAGTGTCATGTTGAAGAAATATGATGAAGGTGAACTGGACCGTTTGTTTGTGGTATCGAACAAATTCGTTAACACCATGGTTCAGCAACCAACGATCGATCAATTGCTACCTTTGCCTAAATCGAACAGCGAAGAGATGCAGCGTCAGCACTCATGGGACTACATCTATGAGCCTGAACCAAAACCTCTGCTTGATGCCCTGTTGGTGCGTTACGTAGAGTCTCAGGTTTACCAAGGTGTGGTTGAGAACCTTGCTTGTGAGCAAGCGGCTCGAATGATTGCGATGAAGGCTGCAACCGATAACGCGACTAACCTGATTGAAGATTTAGAACTTGTGTACAACAAAGCCCGTCAGGCGGCGATCACACAAGAACTGTCGGAAATCGTTGGTGGTGCAGCGGCGGTTTAAGCTTAGGTTAAACGAAACAGTTTAGAGGATTAACGATGGCTACAGGTAAGATCGTACAGATCATCGGTGCGGTAGTCGACGTAGAGTTCCCACAGAGCGCAGTACCAAGCGTATATGATGCTCTTAACGTTAAGGACTCAAAAGAGCGTCTCGTTCTTGAAGTTCAGCAACAGCTAGGCGGTGGCGTAGTTCGTTGTATCGTGATGGGTAGCTCTGATGGTTTACGTCGTGGAGTAGAAGTGGTAAATACTGGTGCTCCAATTTCAGTACCAGTAGGTACTAAGACCCTAGGTCGTATCATGAACGTACTTGGTGATGCGATTGACGAGCGTGGTGAAATCGGTGCAGAAGAGCTGTACTCAATTCACCGCCCAGCGCCTAGCTACGAAGAGCAGTCAAACGCAACTGAGCTGCTGGAAACGGGCGTTAAAGTAATCGACCTAATCTGTCCATTCGCTAAGGGTGGTAAGATCGGTCTATTCGGTGGTGCAGGTGTAGGTAAGACCGTTAACATGATGGAACTTATCAACAACATCGCACTGCAACACTCAGGTCTGTCTGTATTTGCTGGTGTTGGTGAGCGTACTCGTGAGGGTAACGACTTCTACCACGAAATGCAGGAAGCGGGCGTTGTAAACATCGAGAAACCAGAAGAATCGAAAGTAGCGATGGTTTACGGTCAGATGAACGAGCCACCGGGCAACCGTCTACGCGTTGCACTGACTGGTTTGACAATGGCAGAGCGTTTCCGTGACGAAGGTCGTGACGTTCTACTGTTCGTTGACAACATCTACCGCTACACACTAGCTGGTACAGAAGTATCTGCACTACTAGGTCGTATGCCATCTGCGGTAGGCTACCAGCCAACGCTAGCAGAAGAGATGGGCGTACTGCAGGAGCGTATCACGTCAACCAAACAAGGTTCTATCACCTCTGTACAGGCGGTATATGTACCTGCGGATGACTTGACTGACCCGTCTCCAGCAACCACGTTCGCGCACTTAGATGCAACGGTTGTACTTAACCGTAACATCGCAGCAATGGGTCTGTACCCAGCGATCGACCCACTAGATTCGACGTCTCGTCAGCTAGATCCACTGGTTGTTGGTCAAGACCACTACGACACAGCGCGTGGTGTTCAACAGACACTTCAGCGCTACAAAGAGCTGAAAGACATCATCGCAATCCTAGGTATGGATGAACTGTCTGAATCGGACAAGCAAGTGGTTGCACGTGCTCGTAAGATTGAGCGTTTCTTAACTCAGCCTTACCACGTAGCGGAAGTATTTACAGGTGACCCAGGTGTTTACGTATCTCTAAAAGAGACTCTACGTGGCTTCAAAGGTCTGCTAGCTGGTGAATACGATGACATTCCAGAGCAAGCGTTTATGTACTGCGGTACGATTGACGATGCTATCGAGAATGCGAAGAAGCTATAAGGCTAACTAGGAGGCGATATGGCAGCAATAACCTTTCATCTGGATGTGGTGAGCGCGGAGAAGAAAATCTTCTCTGGTCGTGTTGAAACCTTTCAGGTGACCGGTAGCGAAGGTGAGCTGGGTATTTTCCATGGCCACACACCGCTGCTGACCGCTATCAAGCCTGGTATGGTGCGTATTGTGAAGCAACACGGCCACGAAGAGTTCATTTATGTCTCTGGTGGTATCGTTGAAGTTCAGCCTGGCACGGCAACCGTGCTGGCTGATACAGCGATTCGTGGTGAAGAGCTAGACGCAGCGAAGGCAGAAGAAGCGAAACGTCGTGCTAAAGAGAATATTCTCAGCCAGCATGGCGATATGGACTTCGCACAAGCGGCCAGTGAACTGGCTAAAGCCATTGCTCAGCTTCGTGTAATCGAGCTGACAAAGAAACGTCGTTAATTTTAGCGGTGTTTTAGTAGTGATAAAGGCGGTCATATTGACCGCCTTTTTGCTTATTTTTTATCAGAAATTTTTATCATCAAGTTAACTAATATCAATTAGCTGGGTAAAATAAGCGCCAATATTTTTGTCAACGTCATAGGTTAGAACAATGAAATTTAGTGCGGTAATTCTCGCGGCGGGTAAAGGTACCCGTATGTATTCCAATATGCCCAAGGTATTGCACTCGTTAGCGGGTAAACCGATGGTCAAACATGTGATAGACACTTGCACTGGTCTTGGCGCGCAAAATATTCATTTGGTGTACGGCCATGGCGGCGATCAAATGCAAGCGGCACTGGCTGATGAGTCAGTTAATTGGGTATTACAGGCTGAGCAGCTAGGGACGGGGCATGCGGTCGATCAAGCGTCAGCGCAGTTCCAAGATGACGAAAAAATCTTGGTTCTGTACGGCGATGTACCGCTCATCTCTTCCGAAACGATTGAAAGCTTGTTGGATGCACAGCCCAAAGGCGGTATTGCTCTTTTAACTGTAGTGCTGGATAACCCAACCGGTTATGGCCGTATTGTGCGTAAAAATGGTCCTGTTGTGGCGATCGTTGAGCAGAAAGATGCCAATGAAGAGCAGAAACTGATCAAAGAGATCAACACAGGGGTGATGGTTGCGACAGGAAGTGACTTGAAACGTTGGTTATCAGGACTCAATTGCAACAACGCTCAAGGTGAATACTATCTGACCGATGTGATTGCGGCGGCGCACGACGAAGGCAATGCGGTGGAAGCGGTGCATCCGGTCAATCCGATTGAAGTGGAAGGCGTGAATGACCGCATTCAACTGGCTCGCCTAGAGCGTGCTTTCCAATCCATGCAAGCGAAAAAACTGCTTGAGCAAGGTGTGATGTTGCGTGATCCTGCGCGTTTTGATCTGCGTGGTGAGCTGCAATGCGGTATGGACTGTGAGATCGATGTGAACGTGATCATTGAAGGTAACGTCTCTTTAGGTGATAACGTGGTGATCGGCGCGGGTTGCGTACTGAAAGATTGTGAAATCGACGACAACACCATCATTCGTCCGTACAGTGTGATTGAAGGTGCTACCGTTGGTGAGCAGTGCACCGTGGGTCCGTTTACCCGTCTTCGCCCTGGCGCGGAAATGCGCAATGACTCGCATGTGGGTAACTTCGTTGAAGTAAAAAATGCGCGTATTGGTGAAGGATCGAAAGCGAACCATCTAACCTATCTTGGCGATGCAGAAATTGGCCAGCGTACTAACATTGGCGCGGGAACCATCACCTGTAACTACGATGGCGCGAACAAGTTTAAAACCATCATTGGTAATGACGTGTTTGTTGGCTCAGATAGCCAACTGGTGGCTCCAGTGACGATTGCCGATGGCGCAACCATTGGCGCTGGTACCACGTTAACCAAAGATGTTGCTGAAGGTGAGTTAGTGATTACTCGCGTTAAAGAACGTAAAATTGCTGGCTGGCAGCGTCCTGTAAAGCAGAAATAACAAAAGTATCGCCGCTCAATAGAGCGGCGATTTTTTCAAAAGGCGTTACTCGTCGCTGACTACGCGTGCGTTGTCAGGCGTGGTGAAATGTTTTGACAGTTCACGATTGGATATCCCATAACCCACCCATAACCAGAATGATCGCGATACCGGTAACCGCTTGCGCTTGGCTGGCAAGCGCTGCAACCAAGGCACTCGACAAGCTACTGACGGTGATTTGCAAGCTGTTTTGCAAACCCGCCGCGGTCGCCGGGCTCTGCTTAGCACTGGCAAGTGCACGGTTGACCACGATAGGATAGAGCGCACCATTGGCCACGGCAATCAAACAGAATGGCGCTAAGATTGGCCAAATAGAGGTTAACTGCCATTGTGATGCGATGAAAATCAGCAGTGTGGCGACGCTAAACAGACCAATCAGTTGACGCAGGACTTTTTCATCACCAAATTTACGCACGCCAACTTTACCTAAGTATCCCCCCACCATAAACGCGATGGTTTGCGGCACAAAGCTCATGCCGATATCTTTGGCATCGTAGCCAAGCTGCGCCATGATTTCAGGCATCCCAGTCAGGTAAGCAAAGAAAGCGGCAGACGCGGTGGCGAACATCAGCACGTTGCCCAAATAGGTTTTTGAGCTGAGTAGCTGTTTGATATCCGCTTTTACACTGCTTTGCTTTGACTCATTGGCGACACTCGGCTGTGCCATGGTCGCCGCAACCAAGACCAATCCCAGTACGGTTAACGCGACAAAAATACTGTGCCAGCCAAAACTATCTGCTAGCACCACGCCCAGTTGAGGCGCGAGCGCAGGAGAAAGCGCCACCAGCGGCATAATGGTAGCAAAAATTTGTTGGCTGCTGCTGGAGTAACGTTTGATGACCATGGCTTGCCAGATGACTGCAGGCGCGCACACGCCGATCGCTTGCACAAAACGCAAGCTGAGCAGCTGCCAGACTTGATCACTGAATGCCAAGCCAAATGAGGCCAGCGTAAACAGAGCGAGGCCAACTGCCAAGGTATTACGGTGGCCAAATTTATCAGAGGCAAGGCCCCAAAGCAGTTGACCGACTGCCATGCCGACCAAGAAGACCGTTAACGAGAGTGCGATCTGTTCTGGCCCAGTCATAAAGTCGATTTCCATTGCTTTAAAGGCGGGGAGGTACATGTCTGTTGCGACAAAGCCGAGCATCGAGAGGGCTGCAAGATACACAAGCTGGATTTTTGAAATGTTCATGGTTATTCCATTCAATTTTTTTCACTAAAAATGTTTTGTGATCAGTTGGCGCCAACCCTGATTTATATACCCTGCTATTCTATTTTTCGCTTTTGATAAAATAAAACGCTAAAATTTATAGTTATCAATCGAAATTTTTGAAGGGTAGTCTGTGTTTTCAAAATCATCGCTAGAAATGTTGAATACCGTCGCTCGTTTAGGCAGTTTTACTGCCGCCGCTGAGGTGCTGCACAAAGTACCTTCGGCTATCAGCTATGGTGTGCGTCAGGTGGAACAAGAACTGGGCGTGTTGTTGTTTCGCCGCTTACCGAGAAAAGTCGAATTGACCCCTGCAGGTGAGCTGTTCATCGCGGAAGCGCGAATGTTGCTAAGGCAGATGGAAGAAGTGAAATCGCAGACACGGCGCGCGGCGCAAGGTTGGCAATCCACGCTCAAATTGACGCTGGATAACGTGGTCAAGCTCGACAAGCTCAAACCTTTGGTCGAGGATTTCTACCGCGAATTTGATTTTGCCGAGCTGCAAATCAATATGGAAGTGTTCAATGGCTCTTGGGAGGCGATTGCCCAAGGGCGTGCGGATATCGTCATCGGAGCCACCTCCGCCATTCCTGTTGGGGGCGATTTTGAAGTGCGCGATATGGGACGATTGGATTGGGCTTTTGTTATGTCTCCAGCGCATCCTTGCGTGCGTCAGCAAGTGCTGACAGAAGCGTTTGTCAGTCAGTTTCCCGCGATCTGCTTGGATGATACCTCTAGTGTGCTACCCAAGCGCCATACTGGGCATTATCCGCAGCAGCGTCGTTTGTTGTTGCCCAACTGGTACAGTGCCATCGAGTGTTTAAAAAATGGCGTTGGGGTCGGTTATATGCCGCGTCATATTGCCATGCCGCTGATTAACGACGGTGTGCTGGTGGAGAAGGTGCTACCGGACGATAAACCGCTGAGTCAATGTTGTTTGGTATGGCGAAAAGATGACAACCACAAGTTGATTCAGTGGATGGTGGACTACTTAGGAAACTCATATCAACTGCATCAAGATTGGTTGCTGAGCGAAACAAAACGCCCTGTATGACAGGGCGTTTTTAACAGCGTTATGAAAGAAAGAAACGGTAGGATGGGTTATCCGTGACATCTTTGCATTGGTAGCCAAGTTCGCGTAAATGTGCCGAAAAGCGAGACAAATCACGCTCATCAAGCTCAAAACCACACAGTACGCGGCCATAATCGGCCCCATGGTTGCGGTAGTTAAACAGGCTAATGTTCCAGTGTGTGCCCAGTGTGCTAAGGAACTTAAGTAGCGCGCCTGGGTATTCTGGAAACTCAAAGCTGTATAAGCGCTCTTTGAGTGGTTTGGACGGTTTTCCGCCAATCATGTAGCGTACGTGCAGTTTGGCCATTTCATCCTCAGAAAGGTCGACCACTGGGTAGCCACCCTCGCGCAAGTCGCGAATGATGCCATCGAGTTCCTCTTGGCCGTTTTGCAGGCGAACGCCGACAAAAATATTGGCCAGAGAGTCGTCGTTGTAACGGTAATTAAACTCCGTTACCGCACGTCCACCAATCAAATGACAGAACTCAAAAAACGCCCCTTTGCGCTCTGGAATGGTCACCGCCAGCAAGCCTTCGCGCTTTTCACCCAGCTCACAACGTTCAGAAACATAACGCAAACCGTGGAAGTTGGTGTTAGCGCCCGAAAGCACGGTACCCAAGTTACACCCTTTGAGCTTGTGTTTCTCGGCGTACTTTTTCAGCCCCGCCAGCGCCAATGCCCCGGAAGGTTCGGCAATCGCACGAGTGTCTTCAAAAATATCTTTGACCGCAGAGCAGATCTCATCACTGGAAACGGTGATGTGATCGTCAATGTAGTGCTGACAAAGGCGAAAGGTTTCATCGCCAATGCGTTTGACCGCCACACCATCAGCAAACATGCTGACTTGATCCAACACCACGGGCTCACCGGCATCCAGCGCGGCTTTGAGGCAAGCGGAATCTTCGGGCTCAACGGCAATCACTTTGATTTCCGGCATCAGTTGCTTGACCAACACTGCCACACCTGCGGCTAAACCGCCGCCCCCAACAGGGACGAAAATGTGGTCGAGGTGGCCGTTTTGCTGCAGCATTTCCATGCCGATGGTGCCTTGCCCAGCAATCACCAAAGGATGATCGAAGGGCGGAACAAAGGTGTAGCCTTTCTCTTGCGAAAGACGCTCCGCTTCGGCTTTGGCTTCATCGAAGTTGCTGCCATGCAGCACCACCTTGCCTCCGAAACTGCGCACCGCGTCGACTTTAATGTCTGGTGTGGTACGAGGCATTACGATGGTGGTTTCAATGCCTAGTCGTGTGCCAGAGAGCGCCATGCCTTGTGCATGGTTGCCGGCTGAGGCGGCAATCACCCCCGCATCTTTCTGTGCTTGCGACAGATTGGCCACCATATTGTAAGCACCACGCAATTTAAACGAATGCACCGGCTGGCGATCTTCCCGTTTGATTTGCACCTGGTTACCAATGCGCGCAGATAAACGTGGCATGGTTTGCAGCGGAGTGACCATGGCAATTTCGTAGACCGGAGCGCGCAATATCTGGCGCAGATAATCTGCGCCAGTTTGTTGGGTTAATGACATCGCTTAGCCCTCAAGCTTTGACTTGTCTCTTACCGCGCCTTTATCTGCGCTGGTTGCCATGCTCGCGTACGCTTTGAGTGCAAGGGAGACTTCACGCTGGCGAGAGACAGGTTTCCAGCCGAGCGCATCTTGTTTAGCGCGGCGTTCCGCCATTTCTTGCTCAGAAATTTCCAGCGAAATGGTGCGGTTGGGAATGTCGATAGCAATCAAATCGCCATTTTGGACCAAACCAATTGCTCCACCGTTGGCTGCTTCAGGTGAGGCGTGACCGATGGAAAGCCCCGATGTACCACCAGAGAAACGCCCGTCGGTCAGTAGTGCACATGCTTTGCCAAGGCCCATCGATTTCAGATAGGTGGTGGGGTAGAGCATCTCTTGCATGCCAGGGCCGCCTTTCGGGCCTTCGTAGCGAATCACCACCACATCGCCGGCTTTGACTTTGCCACCCAAAATGCCTTCCACCGCGTCTTCTTGGCTTTCAAATACAATCGCAGGGCCAGTGAATTTTAGAATGCTCTCATCCACGCCCGCGGTTTTTACGATACAACCATCGAGCGCGATGTTGCCTTTGAGCACCGCGAGGCCGCCATCTTGGCTAAAGGCGTTTTCTTTGGTGCGAATGCAGCCTTGCGCGCGATCGTCATCCAAAGTATCCCAGCGGCACTCTTGCGAGAACGCTTGAGTGGTGCGAATGCCCGCAGGACCTGCGCGGTAGAAGCGTTTCACCTCTTCCGAATCGGTGAGCATGATATCGTACTGGGCAAGCTGCTCTTGCCAAGTCAGGCCAAGTACGGTTTTGGATTGATTGTGCAGCAAACCTGCGCGGTCAAGTTCACCCAAAATACCGACCACGCCACCTGCGCGGTGCACATCTTCCATGTGGTATTTCTGGGTTGATGGCGCCACTTTACACAGATGCGGTACGATGCGTGACATGCGGTCGATGTCGCTCATGTCGAAGTCGATTTCACCTTCTTGCGCTGCGGCCAGTAGGTGCAACACCGTGTTGGTGGACCCGCCCATGGCGATATCCAGTGCCACCGCATTTTCAAACGCCGCTTTGTTGGCAATGTTGCGTGGCAGTGCGCTTTCGTCATCTTGTTCGTAATAACGCTTGGTCAGTTCAACGATGCGTTGGCCAGCGCTCAAAAACAGCTGTTTGCGATCGGCATGCGTTGCAAGCAAGGAGCCGTTGCCGGGCTGGGAAAGGCCAAGTGCTTCGGTAAGGCAGTTCATTGAGTTGGCGGTGAACATCCCCGAGCAAGATCCACAGGTCGGGCACGCGCTGCGCTCGATCTGTTCGCTCTGCTCATCGGAGACTTTAGGATCCGCGCCTTGGATCATCGCATCGACCAGATCCAGCTTGATGATCTGATCCGACAGCTTGGTTTTGCCCGCTTCCATTGGCCCGCCCGAGACAAAGATCACTGGGATATTAAGGCGCATTGACGCCATCAGCATTCCCGGGGTGATTTTGTCACAGTTGGAGATACACACCATGGCATCAGCACAGTGCGCGTTGACCATGTACTCCACCGAGTCAGCAATCAATTCACGAGAAGGCAGTGAATAAAGCATGCCGCCGTGACCCATGGCGATACCATCATCCACCGCGATGGTGTTGAATTCTTTGGCAATGCCGCCTGCGGCTTCAATTTCTCTCGCCACCAATTGACCAAGGTCTTTCAGGTGTACGTGGCCCGGTACGAACTGGGTGAAGGAGTTGACTACGGCAATAATCGGTTTACCGAAGTCTTCATCTTTTACGCCTGTGGCACGCCAGAGTGCGCGTGCACCGGCCATGTTGCGACCATGAGTGGTGGTGGCTGATCTGTATTTAGGCATTCTGTTGTCTCCCTACTTCTTCTCTGGGTACACGTAATCTAACCAGCCCCACTTATCTTCCGTGGTGCCATTGAATAAACCAAAGTACGCTTCTTGAACGGCTTTGGTGATTGGGCCGCGTTTACCTGCGCCCACTTGAATTTGATCGACGCTACGCACCGGAACGACTTCGGCGGCCGTACCCGTCATAAACACTTCGTCTGCCAAGTAGAGGGCTTCACGGGCGATGTTGGCTTCACGCACTTCATAACCCATCTCACGCGCCAGCGTCATGATGGAATCGCGGGTGATGCCGGGTAGAATTGCCGCAGTCGCTGGTGGTGTTGTGATGACGCCATTTTTGATCACAAAAATGTTTTCACCGGCGCCTTCTGAAAGGTAACCATCAACACTCAATGCAATCCCTTCGGCATAGCCATGTCGGCGCGCTTCACCACCAACCAGGAGAGAAGAGAGGTAGTTGCCGCCTGCTTTCGCGGCGGTCGGAATGGTATTTGGCGCGGCGCGGTTCCAGCTTGAGACCATGGCATCGACGCCATTTTCCAACGCTTCTTCCCCTAAGTAAGAGCCCCAAGGGAAGGCGGCAATGATCAACTCCATTTCGCTTCCCACTGGTGGGCAAACGCCCAAGCCAACGTTGCCAACAAACGCCAGTGGGCGAATGTAGGCATTATCCAGCTTGTTTTGACGCAGAGTTTCGCGCGTTGCTTCCATGATCTCTTCCACCGAAAAGGGGATTGGGAAGCGATAAATCTTGGCTGAATCTTTCAGGCGCTGTGCATGTTCTTGGTGACGGAAGACAATCGGCCCTTTTGGCGTGTTGTAACAGCGAACCCCTTCAAACACCGAGGTGCCGTAGTGCATGGCGTGAGTCAGAACGTGGACATTCGCTTCTGCCCAGGGAACCATCTTGCCATTAAACCAGATATAATCTGCTGTTTTCGTTGCCATTATTGCCTTCCTTATGCACTTACGTGTTGTTGTAGATTGTTGTTCGGGAGCTCGTCGTTACGAATCTTCATCACCTCAACACTACGAATATCCCACAATTTTTCAATTTGATTGATGAGAAATGAGATAGGACGATCGCTATCTACAATGATCTCGACACTGGCGACCTTGCTCTCATGGTTTTGCGTTGCAGCGACTTGCTTAATCACAAAGCCGCGGTGGCGAATAACACGGAGAACACGCTCTAACAGCACCGGTTTGTCATCGGCTTTGATGTCTAATAAATAACGTTCCATCAGGGGTTCTCCTAGGTGTTTTCCAACATATCACTGTTTGACGCACCTGGCGGTACCAGCGGCCACACATTCTCTTCTTCATCAATCAACACATGCAGCAAGTAAGACGTTTTGCTTGCCAACATCTCTTTGAGTGCCGGTTCCACTTCTTCTTTCTTGGTAATGGTTTTACCAGGAATATCAAAGGCTTTGGCCAACATGACGAAATCAGGGTTGTCGTCTAGGATGGTTTCACTGTGACGACCGTCGAAAAACAGCGATTGCCATTGACGCACCATGCCAAGACGTTGGTTGTTCAACAACACGATTTTGACTGGGATCTGGCGGCGCTTCAGCGTGCCCAACTCTTGGATGTTCATCATGATTGAACCATCACCAGAGATCAGCACCGATTGTGCATCAGGTCTTGCAACCGCGGCGCCCATCGCGGCGGGTAAGCCAAACCCCATGGTGCCAAGGCCCGCTGAGGTGATGAAGTTTTGTGGTTCGCGTGGCTGAATGTGCTGCGCTGCCCACATCTGGTGTTGGCCCACGTCGGTGGAGACGATGGTGTTATCGGGCATCAAATCCGAGAGCTGTTTGAGTAGCCCCGGCGCGTAAATAAGCTCGCCCGGATGATCGTAGCGCCACTTAAAACCGCTGCGTAGGCTTTCACAGTGATGAACCCAAGGGGAAATATCACGAGTCAGTTCGAGCTGAGGCAAGATGACATTGATATCGCCGCGTAACGGCGCATTGGCATGACGCAATTTACTGATTTCTGCCGCGTCGATATCGATGTGGATCACTTTGGCGTGAGGGGCGAAGGTCTCCAGTTTGCCTGTCACACGGTCATCAAAACGGGCACCGACGACCAACAAAAGATCCGCTTCTTGCACCACGAGGTTGGCTGCTTTGGTGCCGTGCATGCCAAGCATGCCCAAATAGTGAGGGTCGTGGCGCTCAATGGTGCCAAGGCCTTTTAAGGTACTAACAGCTGGCATTGGGTTAAGGCGCAAAAACTCACGTACCGCATGGGTCGCTTTGCCAATTTGCACGCCCCCGCCGACATACAGCACTGGGCGAGAGGATTGGTCGAGAAGTGTTTGAGCGCGAGCGACATCAATTTGGCTGACTTTGGGTAATGCAGGAGGCGTAAAAGGAGGAAGCAGTTCAACAGGCGCTTTTGCAAGCTGGACGTCTTTGGCGATATCGACAATCACTGGGCCCGGTCGTCCGGTTTTGGCTACTTCAAAGGCTTCCGCCAAGGTTGGGGCCAGTTCGTTGATATCGGTCACTAAGTAACTGTGTTTAGTACAGGATAGCGACATACCAATCACATCCATCTCTTGGAAAGCGTCGGTGCCGATATGTGAACTGGCGACTTGCCCTGTGATGGCCACCAGCGGCACTGAATCCAGGAAGGCATCCGCCAAACCAGTCACTAGGTTGGTTGCGCCGGGGCCGGATGTGGCCATACACACCGCCACATCTTGCGTGGCTCGCGCCATACCAATCGCTGCCATCGCCGCACCTTGTTCATGTCGGCAAAGAATGTGTTCTACTCCGCCATCGTATAGGGCATCGTAAATTGGCATGATGGCACCACCTGGGTAGCCGAAAACGGTTTTGATGCCCTGCTGTTTTAATGCGGCAACGACTAACTCTGCTCCAGTCATCGTGTGCCCCCTTGGCTACCTTGTGGTTGGTAGCGATTTCCATACTTATTGCACATAGCGTGCGCTCCCATACTTCCCGTCATTTCTGAACTGTAAAATTTGTTGTATTCAGTTTAGAACTTCGCCAACCCATGGCTGTAAAAAAACCCCCGGACTTTTCAGTGCGGGGGTTTTTAAAATCTTGTGGTTATTTTGCGCCCACTCTACCCCGCGCGGTGCTAATCAGGACCACGATAATGAGGATAATTAGAGAGTTAATTTGAGCGGCAAAGTTCATCTGTCTGTCGTTAAATCTGTTATGTAATGTTGTACGAAATTGTTTGCGTCACTAGTGGTAACACACAAAACTGCAGTGTGACAAGCAAAAACTCATTCTTTTTTCACATTCTCCTCTTGGCGCTTCAAGCTATATAACTGGTCTGGCTAAAAAACTTTGCTTTATCGAACCTATAAATTAACGAGGATAAAATGGGACTGGCCATCATTCATAGTCGTGCAAGTGTTGGGGTCGAAGCGCCATTGGTGAGTGTGGAAGTCCATATCAGTAACGGTCTACCTGGATTTACTTTGGTGGGTTTGCCGGAAACCACCGTTAAAGAATCGAAAGATCGAGTGCGCAGCGCGATCGTCAACAGCAATTTTCAGTTTCCCGCCAAACGGATCACGGTCAATTTGGCGCCAGCCGACTTGCCCAAAGAGGGCGGGCGTTTCGACTTACCGATTGCGCTGGGGATCTTGGCGGCATCGGATCAAATCCCTATGCAACATATCGCGGCACATGAATTTATTGGCGAGCTGGCGTTAAGTGGAGAGCTGCGCTGCGTAAAGGGGGTACTACCTGCAGCACTGGCGGCCAATCTGGCCGATCGTCAGTTAGTGGTTCCTCACGCTAATGGCGATCAAGTGGCACTGGTGAGTAAGGAGCGACACCGCTCGGCACAATCACTGTTGGAAGTGTGCGCGCACCTGTGTGGTCAGCAAAGTTTGACTTTGTATCAAACACCCAAGCAGCCAACTCGCCAAAGCCATGAACGGGATTTGCAGGATATTATCGGTCAGCAGCAGGGTAAACGTGCGTTAGAGATTGCGGCGGCGGGCAACCACAACTTACTTTTCCTTGGCCCGCCCGGCACAGGAAAAACCATGCTCGCGTCACGTTTGCGCGATTTACTGCCGGAAATGAGTACGGAGGAGGCGATGGAAACCGCCTCGGTGGCTTCTCTGATGCAAAGTGATATCACCGAACACAACTGGAAGCAACGACCGTTTCGCGCGCCGCACCACTCCAGTTCAATGGCGGCGTTAGTCGGCGGTGGATCGATTCCTCGGCCGGGCGAAATTTCCCTGGCGCACAATGGCTTGCTCTTTCTCGATGAAATGCCTGAGTTTGAACGCAAGGTGCTTGACTCGCTACGAGAGCCGTTGGAGTCGGGTGAAATTATTATCTCTCGGGCGCAAGGCAAAACCCGCTTTCCAGCGCGCTTTCAGTTGGTCGGAGCGCTAAACCCGAGTCCAACCGGCTATTACGAAGGGAACCAAGCACGCGCCAATCCGCAGGCAATTCTGCGTTATCTGAGCCGTTTGTCAGGGCCGCTGCTTGATCGCTTCGATATGTCGTTAGAAATCCCCTCCCTTCCCAAAGGGATGCTGGCGGAAGGCGGGGATCGCGGGGAGCCAACTGCGTTGGTCAAACAGCGCGTCAACTTGGCCAGAGAGCGCATGCAACAGCGCAATGGCAAAGTGAATGCACTGTTAGGCAGTCGAGAGATTGAGACCTACTGCCCGCTGGCCAAGGAAGATGCGCAATTTTTAGAAACCGCCCTGCATCGACTCGGGCTCTCTATTCGCGCCTATCATCGTATTATCAAAGTGGCGCGCACCATTGCCGATCTGCAAGGGGCTGAGCAGATAACCCGTCCTCATTTGGCGGAAGCGCTGGGCTATCGGGCGATGGATCGGCTGCTCAGGCAATTGACCGCACAAGCAGTTTAAAAACGGTAGTTGATCCCGACAGAAAGTAGCACATCTTGCGCATCGTAAAAGGCGATGTTCGAACTAGTCTGGTTGTAGCCAGCGAGCGTGATGAACGACCATTGAGGCTGCATGAACAGGTTCTGATATTCATAGGCCAAAAACAGGCTCAATTGCTGATCTTCGCGCGTTTTAGTAAAGACCTGGCTGCTGGCTTGGTAATCTTGCAAGCTATAACCTGCGGTTAAAGCTAAGCGGTGACGATCCATGATGTTAAACCAACTTAGATCGGCGGCGTAGGAGTCATAAGAGGCGGCTTTGCCATCCGCATCGTGCTGGATGTAGGTGAACGCAGGCAGTAAGAAACTGGTTGGGCGCAGCATATACCGATAATCCACCTTGACGTAATAACTCTTGCTATCTCGACGTAAACTGGCATCGCTCACGCTATCTTTCTCTATCTCTTTGCTTGCATAAGCAAAATCGGCGCTGAGGTTACCGTCGGCGAGATTTTCTAATTTAAAGCGATACGCCATGCCATCTTCATCGGTGGTTTGGCGCTGAGTATTGAGTGCATAAGGATCTTGCCACGTTTCGCCTGACATTATGGTTGGTAGGAGCGAAACATCAAGCACGATACCCGACGGCAGTTGGTGCTTATAACCCAGTTGTAGCGCCAGCGTGCCGATCGCAACATCTTCGCGAGTGGTACCCAGATAGACTTGATGTTCCAACCCTTGACCGAAGGTGTAGGCGAGGTTGCCCAGAATGCCAATCAGTGCTTGGCTTTCGCTTGAAGAGGGGGCGCGATAATCGCTGATGCTGGCCTCTGCTTCGGTATTGAAGTTGGATTCACTGGCGCTGTAACCGGTGATGATTGACAACTCCCCGCTGTAGCCTTGGCTATCCGCTAGCCCTGCCTGTGCTGACTGAGTGGCAACGCCGATGAGGGTTGCCAAAATGAGTTTTCGCATGGTTTATCCTTATGGTTTGCTGTGTTCGCGGGTGAAGGCGCACATTAATTGGTGAAAACTACTCTGACCATTTTTTCACGTGTTCCAAACTGACCCTGGAACAGTATAATCACACGCTGTTTTTTTCTTCACCTGATAGATGGGTTATTGAACATCATTATGTTGGCATATTTGTTACTTTTGATTAACGTTTTTCTGGTTATTCTCAACTCGGCAGTGTGTTCGATTGCAATCTGCCTGATTGCCCTCATCAAAATGGTGTTGCCGACCATACGTTTAAAATCTCATGCCACGGCGGCCGCCAATCGTATGATGTGGTTATGGGCAACGGTCAATACCCAGCTTTTGTCTCTGTCCAACCGGGTCGAGTGGGATATTCAGGGTGGAGAAGGGTTAAAGAAGGATGGCTGGTACCTACTGATCAGTAATCATCTCAGTTGGACCGACATTGTGGTGCTGTGCAGCGTGTTCAAAGATCGTATTCCCATGCCGAAGTTTTTTCTCAAACAGCAGCTGCTGTACGTGCCTTTTATCGGTATGGCTTGTTGGGCTTTGGATATGCCATTTATGCGTCGTTATTCACGTGAGTATTTGATCCGCCATCCACACAAGCGCGGGCAAGATTTACAAACCACACGCCGCTCTTGCGCCAAGTTTCAACATTCGCCAACCACCGTGGTTAATTATGTTGAAGGAACGCGTTTTACTGAGCAGAAAAAGCGTAGTAGTAAAGCGGGTTACGACTATTTGCTGCAACCAAAATCGGGTGGTATTGCGTACACTTTAGCGGCGATGGGCGAGCAGTTTGACCATATCATCGATGTGACGCTGGCTTACCCGCACAACACCGACAAACCTTTTCGCGATCTGCTGCTTGGGCGAATGCGTAAAATCGTGGTGCGTATCCGTGTCTTACCGGTGAATGAGCAGGTGATGGGCGACTATTTCAACGATAAACCCTACAAGCGTCAGTTTCAGCAGTGGCTCGGCGATCTTTGGCAGGAAAAAGATGCTGTGCTCAAAGAGATTCACCGAGGTTAAAAAATCGGGGAGCCCATTGGGCTCCCCGATTTTTATCAACCTAGTGATATTATTTCTTCAGCAGGAAGTTGACCAGTTCAATGTACTCATCAACGCTCTTGATGCCTTGCGCCTGAACGAGGTATTTGTTGTTCACCAACACCGCAGGCACGCCAGATAAACCGCTATCTTGGAACTGTTTGTCAAAGCGACGCACCATAGAATCCACGGCAAAGCCATTGAAGGCCGCATCAAATTTCTTCGCATCAATACCTTCATCAAGGAAGATTTGGCGCAGCTCGGCGTCATCTTTTGGCGCTTTGCGCAGGTTGTGAATGCGGTTAAACATCACTGGAACCATTTTATCTTCGACTTTTAGCGCAATCATGGTGGCGTAGGCTTTACTCATCGACAGTCCCATCGAACCGCCCATAAAAGAGACGTGATTTTTTTGCAGTTTGACCCCGTCAGGCAACTGATTTTTCAGTTGCTGGATGATTGGCTCAAAGCTATTGCAGTGGGGGCAGTAGAAAGAGAAGAATTCGGTGACACTGGGTTTTTTCGATGCTTCGAGATCCAGCACTTTGTAGTGCTCACCTTGTTTAAAATTGGCAGCGTTGGCTGTCAGGCTGAGCATGAGCAGTGAAAAAAATGCGAACAACTTTTTCATCTAATAATTTCTCCGTTAGTTGTAAGGCTGGTTACCATTGCGGCATCAATGAAAGAGGGGGCTCTTCTAAAGCGGCGATTTGTTCTTTAAACGCCAGAACCTGACCTTCCCAGTATTTTGGCTCATTGAACCAAGGAAAGGCGAGGGGAAACGCCGGATCCTGCCATCGTTTTGCCAACCAGGCCATATAATGCACCATTCGTAGACCACGTAAAGGCTCGATAAGTTTCAATTGAGCGTGATTAAAATCGCAAAACTCTTGGTAGCCTTCCAGCAAAATATCCAGTTGCATGGTTTTTTCGTGACGTTCGCCACTGAGTAACATCCATAAATCTTGTACCGCTGGGCCATTTCGCGCATCGTCTAAATCGACGAACATTGGTCCGTCGCGCCAGAGAATATTCCCCGGATGGCAATCGCCGTGCAAGCGGATAATGTCGTTATGAGCTGGCCAGTGATGCTCGATGGCACTGATCAGTCGATCAAGGTCGCTGAAAAAACTATTTTGCAGATGATGTGGGATCATCTTTGATTGCTCAAGAGTGGCACGCGGCTGGTGCAGGTACTCTTGCAGGCCGATGGTTGGACGATGGGCAAAACGTTGTTGGCCGCCCACTTTGTGCATCCGACCCAGAAAACGGCCGACGCCTTCGAGCTGATCGAGGTTGTCCACTTCAAATTGCCGCCCACCCACGCTGGTAAACAGGGCAAATAAGTGTCCTTGATAGTGATGCAAAGTGCGGCCATTGATCACCAAAGGCGGGGCGACCGGAATGTCGTTGTCGAGTAGCTCCAAAGTGAACTGGTGCTCCTCTTCGATCTGTTCGGCGCTCCAGCGCTCTGGACGATAGAATTTCACCACGTAGCGTTTTCGGTCTTCATCGCTGAACTGATACACGCGGTTTTCGTAACTGTTTAACGGCAGAAATCCGGATTCAGCGCGCACACCAATACTTTCTAAGGCGTACCACATAAAGTCAGGGGTTACCGCGGCAAAATTAAACTCACTTTGCGACATAAAAACAAAAAGGCTCATTACTGAGCCTTTTTCCATAATTAAGGGTGAAGTTACAGTTTCTTGATGAAACGGCTTTCTACTTCAATGCTGAAGTCGTTGCTCTTATCGGTCAGTATAAACTGAATTGTCGTAATTGAAGAGCTCAGCTTGTCGGGATTAACCCCTAAACTTAACGGCAGATTCAAAACCTCACCGGGGCTGACGTGAATGGTTTGTTTGCCATACCAGCTCACATCCGACAAGCCTTTCACATCCAGTTGATATTCTTGAGTTTGCTGCGTCTTGTTGATCACTTTCAGCGTGTACGTGTTTTCCACTTCGCCGGAGCTATTGACTTTAAACAGCTGACTGCGGTCACGAATCACACTCAACCCGGCTGGATCCACCGAGGCCACTTGGGCAAAGAACAGCCCGATCATGACTAACAGCACCAGACCATAACCAATCAGTTTCGGGCGCATCACTTTGGTGTGTTTGCCAGAAAGACGATGTTCGGTGGTGTAGCTGATCAGCCCTTTTTCGTAGCCCATTCGCTCCATGGTAGTATCACAAGCGTCGATACAGGCGCCGCAGTTGATGCATTCGTATTGTAAACCGTCACGGATATCAATCCCGGTTGGGCAGACCTGCACACACAAGTCACAGTCGATACAATCACCCAAGCCCAGCTGTTTGGGATCGGCTTTGCGCGAACGAGGTCCGCGTTGCTCACCGCGCTTGGTGTTATAACCGACGATGAAGGTATCTTTGTCAAACATCGCTGATTGGAAGCGGGCGTACGGGCACATGTGAATACACATGATCGAACGCATCCAACCTGCATTACCATAGGTACAGATAGCAAAGAACATCACCCAGAACACCGGGCCAAAGCTGGCGTTGAGGGTAAAGAAATCCACCACCAAATCACGGATTGGCACAAAATAGCCGACAAAGGTAAATCCGGTCGCCAGCGCGATAGCAAACCACGCAAGGTGTTTGACGGTTTTGCGCAGCACCAAATCGGTGGTTAGCTTGCCGGCATCTTGTTTGCGACGCTTGTTGGCGCTGCCTTCGAGTTTTTCTTCAAACCAGATGTACATAAACGTCCAAACGGTCTGCGGGCAGAGATAACCACACCACACCCGGCCAAGAAAGGTGGTGATAAAGAACAGGCCAAATGCAGCGATCATAAACAGCAGCGCCAGCAAGGTCAGATCTTGTGGGTAGAGTGTGGTGCCAAAGAAGTTAAATTGCTGGTGGCTAAAGTCGAGTAAGATGGCTTGGCGATCGCCATACGAGATCCACGGTACCATCGCAAACAAGACAAGCAAAAACCAACCACCATATCGGCGCAGCTTCTGGTAAGTGCCTTTGCTTTCACGAACGTAAATCCGGTTGCTGGGGTTAAATCTATCGCCATTTCCTTTGTGGGTTTTCGGGTTAAACGTTTTGGGAGTCACATCTTTGATATCGATTTTATCCTGACTCATGGATTGATCCTTCTTAGGCTTTGGCGGCGCAATTTCTGTTTGTTTGCGCTCAGTGACATTGCTGATAGGCCGCCATTCATAGAATTGAACAGGGCTATCTACTATTTTAGTAAATACTGATGAATGACGATTATACAACCAATAACATTTGTATTTCTTTAACGCTATCAACCTTTAACAACAAATTTCAGTACAGTTAACGCAATTTTTCTCTGAACAGCGGGAGAAAATAAAAAAGCGATTCATCGGAATCGCTTTGAGAAAATCAATCAGTGAGAGCTTATTCGATGATGCCACGAGCTCGTAGAATGGCGGTTTTGAAGTCTTCTTCCTGATCTTTTTTCAGCCCAGGAATCATCTCATCTTTGGCGCTGTTGCGCATTTTGAGGTGATAAATCAGCACATCGTCAGAAAGCGTTTCCAATGGCCCTTTAAATCCTGCTTCGCCAGCGAGTTTGACGATAAATTGCAGCAAGTTCATCTCTTGCTCTTTTTGCCACTCCGGTTCGAGTAGTTCAAGCAGCTCTTCAATGCGATGACACTTCATCTCTTTCTCCACAAATTTTATAGGTATTTTGCGTTAAGGTATCAAATTGCAAACAGAAGGCCAAACGGGAATGTGTAGCTTGGCAAAAGAAAAAAGCGCAGCAACTGCTACGCTTTTTAGATTAGGCTGCCTGAATGATTTTAGCCGGAGTTTGCATCAGAGCGGCTTGCTCGACTAAGGTCATACCAAGAGCCATTTTTTTTGCAGTCGGAGCAACGGCAAAACCATTACGACGACGCATTGCACTACGGTTTGTGTGCGAGAACCTGACTGCTGTTGGGCGCATTTTTTACCTAACGGTCAGGCATATCCATTGCCAATCTAATGGCCTGTACATTTATGAGTTGAACTTCAAAACTTGAAGGGTGGCTCTTTCTGGCGTCTGCCAATCCAAATAAATGTGCAGGAATAACGATATGCATGCATATCAGGTATAGATTAGCACCCTTATTAAAATCGATCGATAGGTGCACAATTGATCGCTGGAAAAAATGTCTAACCGATGTGACAAGACAAAGATTGCAGCGACTATCTGTGAGCTGGATACTATTCGCCAGTGGCGATTCGTCAGTACACTGAATGTCTGTTCAAGGAGGTGAATATGTCATTTTTCAAAAAAACGTTGGCCAGTTTTGGTATCGGCAGTGCCAAAGTAGATTCGGTGTTGCAGCAGGATGTGTTGTACGCCGGCCAGCAGGCGGAGCTCAAAATCCATGTCTATGGTGGGGCGAGTGCGCAGGAGATTGACAACATCGATGTAAAGCTTTGCTGCCGCTATATCGCCGAAGTCGCGCAGGACAGTGGCGATCGAGAAAGCCAGGTGTTGCGGCGCGTCGCTCAAACGCATGTGCTGGCCAAGTGGACGTTACCCTATGCGTTTACCATCCAGCCAGGCGAAGAGCGGGTCTTTGATGTGAGCTTGGCGATTCCGTGCAACACGCCGATCACCTTAGGCGATGCGCGTGTTTGGCTGGAAACGGGATTGGATGTGGCGATGGCGTTGGATCCTACAGACAAAGACAGTTTGACCGTGCGACCAGATGCGTTGATGGATGGCATTTTCACTGCGTTGGAAGAGAAGGGGCTGCGCATTCGCCAAGTGGAATGCGAAGCTGCTGAGGGTTTTGAGTTGCCCTTTGTGCAAGAATTTGAGTTTGTTCCAACCGCAGGTCCTTATCACGGGCGTTGGCGTGAGCTGGAAATGGTGGCCTATCGTAAAGAGAATGGGTTGAGTTTGTGGTTTGAAGTGGATCGCCTGCGTGAAGGCGGAAAAGGCATGCTAGCCAGCCTGCTTGGGGCGGGAAAACTGAAACGCGAGTTGACGATTCCCCTTGATGTCAGTGGCCAAGAGGCTGGTGCGCGAGTGGTGCAGTTTTTGGAACAAAGCACGTAAACAAAGCGTCATAATTTTTAGCTTACACGTGTAAGCTAAATGTGCGATACTGACGCGAGATTCAGTCATCTTGTGCGGTGCAGTTTGTTATGTCAGTAAATCAATACAGTGTGCGTGAAGAAGTCGCCAACGCGGTGACGCACGCACTGGGCATGGTGTTTGGGATTGTTGGGCTGGTTTTGTTGTTGCTCAAAGCCGCTGAACACAATGCCGACCCGTTAACCATAACCAGTATGGCCGTTTACGGCGCCAGTATTATTGTGCTGTTTTTGGCCTCGACACTTTATCACGCGATTCCCTCACCGCAGGCCAAACGTTGGCTAAAAACGTTTGATCATAGCGCCATCTATCTGTTGATCGCGGGCAGCTATACGCCTTTTCTGTTGGTGAGTTTACGCACGCCACTGGCGATTGGTTTAATGATCGTCATCTGGTCGATAGCCCTGCTTGGCATCATCATGAAAGTGGCGTTTGTCTACCGCTTTAAGCGCTTTTCTCTCATATCATACCTGCTGATGGGGTGGCTCTCTTTGGTCGTGATTTACCAATTGGCGATCACGTTGGATGTGGGCGGGCTGACGCTCTTAGCTTGTGGTGGGGTTATCTACTCGCTGGGCGTGATTTTCTATGTGGCAAAGCGCATTCCCTTCAATCATGCCATCTGGCACTGTTTTGTCTTGGCTGGATGCGTTTGCCACTTCTTGGCTATTTATCTCTACGTTCAGCCGGTTTAACGGCTTTCTATCTGCACGATATTGGCTTGTAGCTGATACTGAGCATGCGGTGGCAAAGCGATTTTTATCGTTTTGCCTTGCGCTAACTGTTGTGGGCGCAAATAGGTTTCTGCTAAACGCTTGATTGATTGCCAGACGCCGACGTTGTCGTGATAGAGAATTTCTCCATCTAAGTTAGTGATCGTCAGCTCTACGGCGACAGTGATCACCGATTGCGTGCTCTGATTGGCGACGGAGAGCGGAATGAGCAACTCGCCGTCTTGATACTCGGCCGCTCGCAGGATCACATCCACACCAGAGTGCGAGAGTTGCAACACGGGTTTGCCATTACCGGGAGTGATGGTTACGCCGGCCAGCAGCGGTTTACGCAGTGGCATTGGTTGCGGTGTTCTCTCGCTCTGTTCTGGTAGCAGATAGCGCCAAGTAAAATCATCATTCAGTTCGGCTTGCCGCCCATCGGGCAGGGTAATCACTTGCCCGGCATAGCTGGCGCCACTCAGTAGCATCAAGGCCGTTGTCCACAGTTTCATCGCATCTCCTTAACGTCGCCAAAAAGCGGGGAAGAACAGCACCAACAAGGTCAAAATTTCTAAACGTCCCATCAACATACCTAGGCTAAGTAACCACTTGGCAGCATCCGGCAGCGGGGCAAAATTGCCTGTTGGGCCAATCACATTGCCCATTCCCGGGCCGACGTTCGCCACTGCGGTGATTGAGCCCGAAATGCTGGTGACGGGATCCAGCCCCATGGCACTCAACCCCCCTGCGATGGCGATGATAGTAATAAAAAACATCAGACCAAAAGCCACCACGGATCGCACAATGTCGTCATTGACTGGGCGATGGTTGTAGCGCTGCACGAAAATTCCCGAAGGGTGGATGAGTTTCATGATCTGCTTATTGAGCAGCGTCATCGCTATCTGAAAGCGGAAGACTTTAATTCCGCCTGAGGTCGAGCCAGAGCAGGCTCCGGCCATCATCAAAAAGGCAAATAACGTGGTCGGCAGAGCGCCCCACGCGGTGAAATCTTCCAGGCCAAATCCGGTGGTGGTCACCACAGAGACAATATTGAACATTGCCACCCGCAGTGCATCGGCGATGGTATAACCGTCGCGCATAACCAACCAAGTCGCGACCACTAAGCTTGAACCGAGAAACAAAAAGGTAAAGCCTTGCACTTGCGCATCGCGAAACAGCGCGTCTAAACGTCGTTTGCGCAGCGCCGAGACAAACAGCAGAAAAGGCAAGCCGCCCAAAAACATAAACAGGGTTGCAACCCAATGTGCCCCTTTGGAAAAATGGTTCATCGAGCCGTCGGAAGTGGAGTAGCCACCGGTTGATAAGGTGGTGAATGAGTGGTTGATGGCGTCAAACAGGTTCATCCCGGTCAGCAAATAACCCATCAGACAAAGCACAGTGAGGATTAGGTACACCGCCACAATATTTTTGGCCACGGTTTTCGCTCTGGGGCTGCTTTTGTCCGACCAATCGGAAGATTCGGTTTGGAACAACTTCATCCCACCGACGTTGAGCATCGGCAAAACCGCTACCGCCATAACGATAAAGCCCACTCCGCCGAGCCATTGCAAAATCGAACGCCACAATAAGATGCTCGGTGCCATGTTGTCCAAACCACTGAGCACGGTCGAGCCTGTGGTGGTGATGCCGGACATGGTTTCAAAGTAGGCATCGGTAAAGCTGATGTGGTTGATGAACATGAAAGGCAGCGCGGCAAACGCACTGGCAATGGTCCACACCAAACTGGTGATGAGGAACATATCGCGCACGCTGAGTTTAAAGTGCGCGGTGCGGCCGATGCTCAAACAGATAAACGCCGCAATATGCGTAATCACTACCGCTTGGGCGAAATCGAGAAAGCCGCCGGTCGCGGTAAAAAACGCCACTAGCGTCGGAACGTACATGAATAGGGCGATTTTGGACAATACCAGCCCAATCACAAACAGTACGGGACGAAAGTTAACCATACAACAGTCCTAGAGGAAGAATGGGCTCGGTTGGAATAAGGCTTCCACGTCGGGCACGTATTTCTTATCGACCAAGAACATCACCACGTGGTCATCTTGCTCAATCACGGTTCTGTCGTGGGCAATCAGTACTTCTTCACCACGTACGATGGCGCCAATGGTGGTACCCGGTGGCAGTTTGATGTCGCCCACCGCGCGGCCAACCACTTTCGAGGTGTTTTCATCGCCGTGTGCGACCGCTTCAATCGCCTCTGCCGCGCCGCGGCGTAGTGAGGAAACGTTGACGATGTCCGCGCGGCGAACGTGGGTTAACAGGGCTGAAATGGTGGCTTGTTGTGGGGAAATCGCCACGTCAATCACGCCGCCTTGCACGAGATCCACATACGCGCCACGCTGGATCAATACCATCACTTTTTTTGCCCCCATGCGTTTGGCCAGCATGGCAGACATAATGTTGGTTTCGTCTTCGTTGGTTAGGGCGATAAACACGTCCACTTGGTCGATGTTCTCTTCCGTCAGCAGCTCTTGGTCTGCGGCGTCACCGCAGAAAACGATGGTGTTTTCCAGCTCTTCCGACAGTTTTTCGGCGCGCTGCAAGTTGCGCTCAATGAGTTTGACGCTGTAAGTCTGCTCAAGTCTTTTCGCCAAACTGGCGCCGATGTTGCCCCCGCCGACAATCATGATGCGGCGATAGGTTTTCTCCAGCCGTTGCAATTCACTCATTACCGAGCGGATGTGATTGCTCGCCGCAACGAAGAACACCTCGTCGTCGGCTTCAATAATCGTGGTGCCTTGCGGGCGGATCGGTCTGCCTTGGCGGAAAATCGCCGCGACGCGGGTGTCGATGTGCGGCATGTGTTCGCGCAGTGCAGAGAGTGCATTGCCAACCAATGGCCCGCCGTAATAGGCTTTGACCGCCACGAGGCTGACTTTTTCATCGGCAAAACTGACCACTTGCAACGCGCCCGGGTATTGGATCAAACGTTCGATGTAGCTGGTCACCAGCTCTTCTGGTGCAATCAAGTGATCGACCGGAATCGCGCCCGATTTAAAAAGTGCCTCTTTTTCAGCTAAGTATTGCGGAGAGCGAATACGCGCAATGCGGTTCGGGGTGTTGAACAGAGTAAACGCCACCTGACACGCCGCCATGTTGGTTTCGTCGGTGTTGGTCACGGCGACCAGCATGTCGGCATCCTGCGCGCCCGCTTCATGCAGCACATCGGGGTGGCTGGCATGGCCGTTAACCACGCGCAGATCGTATTTGTCCTGCAACTCCCTCAGTCGGTCGCCGTTTTTGTCGACGATGGTGATGTCGTTGTTTTCCCCGACCAGGTTCTCTGCCAGCGTGCCGCCAACTTGGCCAGCACCAAGAATAATGATCTTCATACTCTGTTCTCTTAAATGGGAACAGGCGACTGAGCTGTGCTCAATCGCCTGTTGTGCTTATGCGTGCTTGCGAAGTACCGCGTAGTAGAAGCCGTCCATGTCTTCTTCGCCCGGCAGAATCTGACGCCCTGGCTGCTCAGGATCGGAGCCCACTAACTCGGCATCTTGGGTGCGCTGCAAAAACGCGTTGACCTGCTCGACGTTTTCCATTGGCATGATGGAACAGGTGGCGTAAACCAGCGTACCGCCCGGTTTGAGCTGTGTCCACATTGCATCGAAAATCTCGCTCTGCAGTTGGGCCAAGGCCGCAATATCGTCCTCGCGGCGCAGCCATTTGATGTCGGGGTGACGACGAATCACGCCCGTGGCAGAGCAAGGAGCATCAAGCAAAATGCGGTCAAATTGTTCGCCTTGCCACCACTGCTGTGGGTAGCGTGCATCGCCGCAAATCACCTGCGCTTGCAGATTGAGGCGCTGCAGGTTCTCGTTTCATCGCAGTCGATCGCCACCACTTCTCGCGCGCTTACCTGCTCTAACACATGGGCGGTTTTGCCACCCGGTGCCGCGCAGCAGTCGAGGATCAACTCGCCATCTTGTGGCTGTAGATAACGCAGAGCCAATTGGGCAGCGGCATCTTGGACTGAAACCCAGCCTTCAGCAAACCCGGGTAGAGCGCGCACATCGCAAGGCGCGGCCAATTTTATCGCGTCTTTTGCTTCGCTGTGCGTTGTGCTATCAATGTTTGCATCATTGAGCAGCGCCACATAGGCATCGCGATCGTGGTGCTGTCGATTGACTCGCAGCCACATTGGCGCTTTTTGGTTATTGGCGTCCACAATCTCTTGCCATTGCTGCGGATAGGCTTGTTGTAGTGTTTTCAGCAGCCAGCTTGGGTGGGCGTATTTTCCCGCATTGTGGCTAACGGAAAAGGCATCAAGCTGTTCTTGGTTGCGCTGGTAGTTACGCAGCACCGCGTTAATCAGACCGCGCAGGCGTGGCCCTTTGAGATCCTGCGCACCTTCTACGGTATCCGCTACGGCGGCATGGGCTGGAATGCGCATGTGCCCGAGTTGATACAGGCCAACCAAAATCAGATGATGAAAGACGCGTTGTTTGCCTTTCAGCGGTTTTTCCATCAACTGGCTGGCAATGCTTTCCAAACGAGGAAGATAGCGCAGCGCGCCATAGCAGATCTCTTGCAGCAGCGCGTGGTCACGTGGACGAATTGATTGTTGAGCTTCTGGAAGGGCATTGGACAGCGAGTGGCCTTTGTCGACCACAAGATACAGGACGTTGGCAGCCGCAGCGCGAACATTCATGTTGAGTACCTTAAAGTTAAAGAGGGCGTCTCTGCCCTCGTAAAGTTCTTAGTGAGGCGAATTGCATCGCCCGGAAAATTAAACCAGCACCGAGCCGACTTCAAACCAAGCCGCGCGCGAGTTAAGTACATCCTGCACTGGCATCGCTTTTTTACCCGGGATTTGGATCTGTTCTAAAACCAGTACACCGTTGCCAGTGGAGACGTATATACCGTTTTTGTCTGCTTGCAAAATGGTCCCAGCCGCTTTTGAGCTGGTTTGCTCTGCGACGCGGCTTTGCCACACCTTGATGCTGTTTTCGGCCACGTTAAAGTGGCTGATCGGCCAAGGGTTGAAGGCGCGTACACAGCGTTCAATGTGCGCTGCATCGTCTTGCCAGTTGATGCGTGCTTCTTCTTTGCTGAGTTTTTTCGCGTAGTTAGCAAGCTCGTCGTCTTGTTTTACCGCCACGGCGGTGCCAGAGGCAATTTCGCTCAAACAGTCGAGTAACGCTTTCGGACCCAGTTGCGCCAGTTTGTCGTACATCGAGCTGCTGGTGTCACTCGGTTCAATCGGTAAAGTGGCGACTTTGAGCATGTCACCGGTATCGAGGCCGATGTCCATCTGCATGATGGTTACGCCTGTTTCGGCATCACCCGCCCAGATAGAACGCTGAATCGGCGCAGCGCCACGCCAACGTGGCAAGATAGAACCGTGTACGTTAATGCAACCGAGTTTAGGCGTGTCCAATACCGCTTGCGGCAGTAACATCCCATAAGCCACCACCACCATGAGATCGGCATTTAAGTCGGCAAGCGCTTGCTTGGCTTCAGCCGATTTAAAGTTTTCCGGTTGATACACTGGAATGTTGTGCTCTAGGGCTAACTCTTTGACTGGCGGCGCGGCCAGTTTTTTACCCCGGCCCGCGGGGCGATCGGGGTTAGTGTACACCGCAATAATGTCGTGCTCCGAAGACAACAACGCCGCCAAATGACGGGCGGCGAAATCCGGAGTCCCTGCAAAGACAATACGTAAAGACTGGCTCAAGGCTGACTTCCTTCTAAATTAAAAATGGTCGTATTAGGCGTTTTTTTCGTTGTAGCGTTTAATTTTCGCTAATTTGTCCTGAATACGTTTGCGCTTAAGCGGCGAGAGGTAATCGACAAATAACTTACCTTGAAGATGGTCGAGCTCGTGTTGAATACAGATCGCCAATAAATCATCGGCCTCAAGCGTGAATGGGGTGCCATCACGATCCAGCGCCTTGACGGTGACTTCTGCCGCACGAGGTACCAATGCGCGCGCGCCGGGAACCGACAAACAGCCTTCTTCAATGCCGTCTTCGCCGCGTTTTTCTAAAATTTCTGGATTGATCAGCACCATCGGCTGATCACGGTTTTCGGAGATATCAATCACCACGATACGCTGGTGGATATCCACCTGTGTTGCAGCAAGGCCGATGCCCTCTTCGTCGTACATGGTTTCGATCATGTCGTCGACGATTTTCTGAATTTCAGGGGTCACGGTTTCGACCGGTTTTGCAACGGTGCGCAGGCGATCATCCGGGAATGTTAATACTTGCAATACAGACATATACACTCAAAATGTTGAAGCGTGCCGAAACAGCACAAACCTAGTTGGCTCAATTCTAGACATTTTATAGCCTAAATGACAGCATCCTGACACCAATTTCCGCGTGTTACTCCCGTTCTTGGAGTAGGGAACTTAATCATGAAGCTAGCCATTAAAGCGCTGTCGCGCGCCATATTATTGCCTCTGTTTTGTACCGCTACGTTAATGGCTCAGGCCGAAACGGTGCCTTTGGCGATTAAAGCGGATGCACCGAAAACCTATGTGGTGGTGAAGGGCGATACCTTGTGGGATATTTCCGCGCTCTACTTAGACAGCCCTTGGTTGTGGCCACGTTTATGGCAGATTAACCCGGAGATTGAGAACCCTCACCTGATCTATCCGGGCGATAAGTTGTCGCTGGTGTGGAAAAATGGTCAGCCGATGCTGAGTTTAAAACCCGTGGTCACCTTGAGCCCCAAAGCGCGCATTACCGAGAAGAAAGCTCTGCCGGTTGTGGTGGAAAGCTTAGTGCTCCCTTATCTCCAATCGGATCGCTTATTAGAAAAGGAAAAGCTCGCCACGGTCGCTCGAGTGATGGGCACCAGTGAGGGGCATCAATATCTCGCAAAAGAAGAGAGCTTGTTTATCAGCGGCCAACACAGTGAAAAGCAGTGGGCCATCTACCGTGTGGTGGCCGAGTTTACCCGTGACGATCAATCATCGCCAGTGGTTGCGCTGCGTGTGGTCGCAGAAGGGAAGCTTCGTCAAAGTGCTGAAGACTATTCGAGTCTTGAAGTGACAGCCCTTCGCCAAGAAGTCTTGCTGAATGACATTGCTTTGCCCGTCTCAGAAACTCAGCTCAATACCCTTTCTGCAACCTTTTATCCTTCTCCGGCACCGCAAGGGTTAGCGGTGAAAATGCTTGGCAATATTGATGGCATTGATTACAGCGCGCCAAATCAGGTGGTAATTTTGGATAAAGGTTCGGCGGACAATCTGCGTCAAGGGCATATGTTTGAGTTGTATAACTCCTCGGCTGAGGTGTATCGCCGAGATGATGCCTTTAGCTATGAATCCGGTTCGGCTGACGAAGCCATCACCTTGCCACAAACGCGCGTTGGCGAACTGATGGTGATCCGCCCTTACGACTATTTTAGTCTTGCTTTGATTACTCGCAGCAATAAACCGATCACCCGAGACATTATCGTTGTGCCGCCCAAAGCTCATCAACCGCGTCCCTCTGCTCAGGAGCCGTAATGTCAGAGCAAGAACTGATCGCTTGGTTAAGCTTAAGTTTTACGCCGCAGATCGGGGTAAAACGATTAGCCAAATTACTCAGTATTGATTCTCCGCTCAATATTCTCGCCTACTCAGATAATGCATTGCTCAATTTGGGGTTTTCTGCCGTTCAACTCGCCTATCTGCGGCAAGAGGCTCGCCGCGATGTGGAAGCGTCACTGACTTGGCAACTGCAACAAGGTCATCACATTCTCACCTTAGTCGATGACGATTATCCGCCACTGCTTAAAGAAGCTGGAGCCGCGCCGCCTTATCTGTTTGTTAAAGGGGAGGTGGGCGCACTGAGCAAGCCGCAACTTGCGATGGTTGGTAGTCGCAATGCCAGTCTAGAAGGGCTACAGCATGCTCGGCAGTTTGCGGAGTTTTTAGTTCAACAGGGGCTTGCGGTGACCAGTGGTTTAGCGCTGGGTATTGATGGCCACGCTCACGATGGCGCACTCAATGCAGGTGGTGACACCATCGCCGTGCTAGGCTCAGGGCTCGAACACATTTATCCCGCTCGCCATCGCAAGTTGGCGCAACGAATCGCCGAGCAAGGTGCGCTGGTGTCTGAGTTTCGCCCTGATGCTAAACCCCGTGCGGAGAACTTCCCTCGCCGTAATCGTATTATCAGTGGCTTGGCGCTGGGGGTGTTGGTTGTGGAAGCGGCTGAAAAAAGCGGCTCACTCATCACCGCTCGTTATGCGGCAGAGCAAGGGCGAGAAGTCTTTGCTCTGCCTTGTTCGATTTCTTCGGTGAATGGCCGAGGTGGCAATCAACTGATCAAAAACGGGGCGTGCTTAGTCTCTGAGCCCAATGACATCTTGCGTGAAATACAATCGTTACTGGATTGGTCTTATCAGCAGCAAACGGGAGATTTATTTTCTCCACTTAATACCGAAGAACAATTGCCATTTTCTGAGCTGTTAGCTAACGTAGGAAGTGAGGCGACACCAGTTGATATTCTGGCAAACAGGACCAATATACCTGTGCAAGAAGTCATGATGCAGCTCCTAGAGCTTGAGCTTTCAGGACATGTTGTTGCAATTAACGGTGGCTATATTCGAAGGGGGAGGGGCTAGCTATGATGATGGATATACTGATGTATCTGTTTGAAACTTACATCCATAGCGATGCAGATTTGCAAGTGGATCAAGATGAGCTTGAAGAAGAACTGCTTCGAGCGGGATTTCACCAACAAGATATCTATAAAGCCCTTCTTTGGTTAGAAGAGCTCGCCGCGTTGCAGCAAAGCGATGCGCACTCAGCCATTTCGCGTTGTAGTGCCACCGCGTCTACCCGTATCTATACGGCGCAGGAAATGCAACGATTGGATCTCGAAAGTCGTGGCTTTCTGTTGTTTCTCGAGCAAATTAATGTGCTGACCACCGAAATCCGTGAAATGGTGATCGATCGGGTGATGGGGCTCGAAACCAACGAATTTGAGCTCGACGATCTCAAGTGGATTATTCTGATGGTGCTGTTTAATGTGCCCGGCAATGAAAACGCCTACACGCTGATGGAAGAGCTGTTGTACACCAAAGAACAAGGCATTTTGCATTAACGCTTTCCCTGCACGGTATCTATGAGTAGTAAAATCGACCACACCCTATTTTCGGCGCATGAACACGCATTAGAGCGTGAGCCATGCCCGAAATGCGGTGGAGAATTGGTGTTAAAGCACGGTAAACACGGTCCTTTCCTTGGCTGCGGCCACTATCCCGCGTGTGATTACATCAAAGCGCTGCATCACAATGACGGTCATATCGTTAAAGAACTTGGCGTCGCCTGTCCAGAGTGTGGTCAAGAGTTGGTGCTGCGTCAGGGGCGTTATGGCATGTTTGTCGGTTGCAGTGCTTACCCGCAGTGCCATCATATCGAATCGATTAATCCAGTTGAAGCCAGAGATCAAAAGGTGTTGTTCGCTTGCCCTGAATGCGGAAAAGGCCATTTGCTGGAACGGAAAAATCGCTTTGGTAAAACCTTCTATGCCTGCGATCAGTTCCCAAAATGCAAATTCGCGCTCAATCAAGCCCCAGTGAAAGGGCGCTGTGAGCAGTGCGGTTTTGCTTTATTGGTGGAGAAGAAATCCGCTCACGGGGTGAAATATCAGTGCGCAGATCGTAAGTGCCAGCATGTGCAATCGAGTGGTACTGAATCCTAAAGAGGACGATTAAACAACAAAGGGGCCATGTGCTCCTTTGTTATCTTCGTTATCATCAGCGATTGAATTAATCACGCCATTTGCTGGCAAAGGCTTGCACGGCCGGAAACGCATCGGCGTCCAGCACTTTGGCTAACGCGCACAAACGGCGTTGCAGTTCACCGCTGTAGTCACCGCACACATTGATGTGTCCCATCTTGCGTCCAGTCCGTTTTTCTTTGCCATACCAATGAACATGGCAGCCAGCCATCGCGAGCACCGACTCAGGCAAACTCTCTTCGCCGAGAATATTGATCATCGCCGTTTCACGCACCAGCTTGGTACTGCCAAGTGGCAGGCCACATACGGCACGCAGATGATTTTCAAACTGACAGGTCTCCGCGCCCTGCTGTGTCCAATGGCCAGAGTTATGTACTCGAGGCGCGATTTCATTCACCAGCAGTTGCCCATCGACATCAAAAAACTCCAGCGCCAGCACACCCACGTAATCGAGGCTCTCCGCGACCGCGGTAAACATCTGCTTTGCCTGGGCTTGCAGCTCTGGCGCATCAATTGCGGTGGAAAGGCTCAGAACGCCGTTGGTGTGTACGTTCTCCGCTAAAGGATACACTTCGACGTGGTCATCTTTGGCTCGTGCGCCGACTAACGAGACTTCACGGTTAAAAGGGACAAACTCTTCAGCGACAATCGCTTGGGTTGGCGTGGCCGCAATGCATTCGGCCATTTCCTTCCAGATAGCCTCCGCCTGAGTGGCGTCTTTCAAGCGCCACTGGCCTTTGCCATCATAGCCACCCAAGGCGCTTTTGAGCACCATAGGTACACCGACATGCTCTATCGCCCGAGAAAAATCTTCACGCGTCTCAATGATGTAGTAGTTTGCATTGCGCGCACCTGCGTTATCCAACAACGCTTTTTCCAAGCGACGATCACCACCAGCTTTAATCGCTTGCGTGCTAGGTAGAAACTTGCCACTCGCTTCACACACATCAAGTACATCATGGGGAATGTGCTCGAACTCTGCGGTAATCACATCGACTTGTTCAATGGCATTTTCTAAGCCATAGCCGAGCAGGTGCTGAGTCAGAGGGTGGACGATATTACCGCTTGCCACATCGTAGGCGGAGATCTGAATATTCAGTGGCGCACCAGCCAGAGACATCATGCGAGCCAATTGACCCGCACCAAGAACCAGTACATGCATGGGATTAATCCTCGGCCGGATTTGGATGAGCAAGGACGCTTTCGGTTTGCTCGGCGCGAAACGCTTCGACTTTTGCCATAATAGCCTCATCATGGGTGCCGAGAATTTGCGCAGCTAATAACCCTGCGTTGGCCGCCCCTGCTTCACCGATCGCCAATGTGCCAACCGCGATGCCTTTTGGCATTTGTACGATGGAGTAGAGCGAGTCCAGCCCAGAGAGCGCGCGCGATTGCACCGGAACGCCAAGTACAGGCAAACTTGTGAATGCGGCGGTCATGCCGGGTAAATGAGCGGCGCCGCCTGCACCAGCAATGATCACTTTGAGTCCGCGCGCTTTGGCGGTGGACGCGTATTCAGCCAGAAGTTGAGGGGTGCGGTGTGCAGAAACGACTTTGGTTTCGTATTCAACCCCAAATTTGTCCAGCATTTCTGCTGCCAATTTCATGGTTGGCCAATCCGATTTAGAACCCATGATGATACCGACTTTCATCTCAAACTCCTTCAAGCTGCATAATTGGGTGAGCTGATAAAATTTGTGCGCATTATACGGGGTTTTTGATGCCAAGCAAACGTTTGCGTCACTTCGCCAATCGCTGAGCTCAAGTAATTCCTTTTCGCTCACTGAGAGAATTGTTTGTACACTGAGAACGAATCAAACAGTGGGTAGATATGGGATGGACAATTTTCAACAGGTACTGCGTGCTTTACAGCAAGGCGAAGTCATCGCTTACCCTACCGAAGGGGTATTTGGTTTGGGCTGCGATCCGGATAACAGTAGAGCGATCGGTAAGCTGCTGGAAATCAAACAGCGCCCGGTCGATAAAGGGCTGATTTTGATTGCAGCCAATGTTGACCAGTTATGGCCCTACATCGACCGAGACGCTCTGACTGACATCGAGATCGAACGCATGCAGCAAAGCTGGCCGGGGCCGTATACGTGGGTGGTTCCTGCCAGCACGTCTGCCTCATCTTGGGTCACGGGACAGTATGATACGGTCGCGGTGCGTGTCAGCGATCATCCTTTAGTGCAAAAGTTGTGCATCGCCTTTGCAAAGCCGTTAACCTCTACCAGCGCCAATCTGTCCGGGCTTCCTGCCTGCCTCACTTTGGAACAAGTGCAACAGCAGTTGGGCGATAAAGTTCAGGCCATACTCATTGGTGAAACGGGTGGGCGAACAAAACCGAGTGAAATTCGCGATGTGCGAAGCGCACAAATATTAAGACAGGGATAACCCTGCATTGCTTCAAAGGTAAGTAAAGAATGTCAGCAATCAATAAACAAGCAGTGAAGCAGTATTTGATGGCACTGCAGGATGCAATTTGTCAGCAATTAGAACAAGAAGATGGACGAGCGGTGTTTGTCGAGGATGCTTGGCAGCGTGAACCCGGAGAAAAACTGGGCGGTGGAGGCCGCACGCGGGTAATGCGTGATGGTGATGTGTTTGAGCAAGGTGGGGTTAATTTTTCTCACGTTCAGGGCCAAATGATGCCAGCTTCTGCCACAGCACATCGCCCGGAGTTGGCTGGGCGGCGTTTTGAAGCGATGGGCGTGTCTTTGGTGATGCATCCGAAAAATCCTTATGTACCCACCTCACACGCCAACGTGCGTTTTTTCATCGCCGAAAAAGAGGGCGAAGCGCCGATTTGGTGGTTTGGTGGCGGTTTCGATCTGACGCCTTTCTATCCGTTTGAAGAAGATTGCCAATCATGGCATGACACGGCCAAAGCGCTATGCACGCCGTTTGGTGAGACGGTTTACGCTGAGCACAAGGCGTGGTGCGACCAATACTTCTTCTTGCCGCATCGCAACGAAACCCGCGGTGTGGGCGGTTTGTTCTTTGACGATCTGAACCAATGGGAATTTGATAAATGCTTTGATTACCTTAAGGCGGTGGGGGAAGGCTATTGTCAGGCGTATTTGCCAATCGTCGCACGTCGCAAAGTGCTTGAATATGGTGAGCGCGAGCGGGAGTTCCAACTCTATCGTCGAGGTCGTTATGTAGAATTCAATTTGGTCTATGACCGCGGCACCTTGTTTGGTCTGCAAAGTGGCGGTCGAACTGAGTCGATATTGATGTCTATGCCGCCATTGGCTCGCTGGGAATATGCTTATCAGCCACAACCGGGTTCGGCGGAAGCACGCTTGTATGACGAGTTCCTCCAGCCGAGAGATTGGTAACGCTTTTCTCCTCAAGGAGATAATGATAGGGTCATCGAATTAGATGGCCCTGTTTTGTTTTTAAGGTAAGGAAATGACCCAGCAACTTGATCGCTATGCGGTGTTTGGTAACCCGATCGGGCACAGTAAATCGCCGTTTATCCATACCCTGTTTGCTCGCCAAACTAATCAGTCCCTAAGCTATACCGCAGAGCTCGCTCCGCTGGATGGTTTTCAGTCCGCCGCAAACGCCTTTTTTGCCACAGGTGGAAAAGGGTGTAATGTGACGGTGCCGTTTAAGGAAGAGGCTTATCAATTGGCGGATCGGTTAACCGAGCGCGCGCAACTGGCAGGGGCCGTGAATACCTTAAAGAAACTTGATGACGGTGAGATCATTGGTGATAACACCGATGGTGCAGGGTTAGTGCAAGATTTATTGCAGTATCAAGTGTCGCTTAGTGGCGCAAAAATCTTGTTAATCGGTGCTGGTGGCGCCGCGCGGGGTGTCATCCTGCCTTTGTTGCAACAGCGGCCCGCATCATTGACTATTACCAACCGCACCTTCGTCAAAGCACAGGCGCTTGCGGAGCTATTTTCCCCCTATGGGCCAGTCATGGCAAAAGCGATGAGTGCGATTGAGGAAGGGTACGATGTCATTATCAATTCCACGTCCGCTTCTTTGAGTGATGAGCTCCCCTCTGTCAGCCCCGCTATATTTACCACCAGCAGCATTAGCTACGACATGATGTATGGCAAAGGAGACACGACATTTAACCAATGGGCTAAAGCGCATGGTGTAGCCCAAGCGTATGACGGCCTGGGAATGTTGGTCAACCAAGCGGCGGAAAGTTTTATGTTGTGGCGCGGCTTGCGGCCGAGCGCAAAGCAGATATTACGTGAATTACGCAAAAACCTAGAAGGTCAGTAGTCAATGAACCAAGCCATTTTGTTCCCCGATATACAGAGTTGGGATGAGAAGCGTCAGGTGGTGCAGTTTGCTGCGCAGCAATCTGGGGCTTTGATTCAGTGCTTTGTCGAGAAAGCGAAGTTAGAGCAATTAACCATGTCGACGATTGCGAACCAAGAACAGGCGCTAAGTGCATTTGGTCTGTGTCGTTTTGACCTTGAAGAATTAGCAGAAGAGCTCATTGAAGAAGAAGCCTTCGATGACGAAGGCCACATTGTTATTGGTTGATGACTTTTACTTGGCTGAGGTAGTCATTTTTGTTTTGCACGTAATTATCCGCGGACTTTTGCAGAAATGCTCGCTCTTTGTCGGTTAAAGGACGAGCTTGCTTTACTGGGCTGCCTACATAAAGAAAGCCACTTTCTAAGACTTTTCCGGGGGGGACCAAACTGCCTGCGCCGATCATCACCTCTTCTTCTATTATTACCCCATCCAGCACAATCGCCCCCATACCGACCAAAACCCGATCTTTTATCGTGCAGCCATGCAGCATCACTTTGTGCCCGACGGTGACATCATTACCAATGAGCAGTGGATAGCCATCGGGGTTGACGGCATTTTTATGTGTGACGTGCAAAACACTACCATCTTGGATATTGCTGCGCTCGCCAATACGAATGTGGTTAACATCGCCACGTGCAGCAACCAGTGGCCAAATGCTCGAGTCATCGCCAATTTGGATGTCACCAACTAAAACCGAGCTACTATCGATGTAAACGCGGTCGCCAATTTGTGGGCAAATACCTTTATAACTTCTTATTGAGCTCATTATTTCTCCTTGAGTTGAGGTTTAAGGCCGAAGGTTTCGGTTACTTAAGTAGCAAAAATACCCTTTTGTGCGTAAAAAACACCCATAAGGCAAAAAAAGCAAAATAAAGTGCAAAAATGGCTTGCCAATGTGATCGCAATCTCTATAATGCCACCTCGCTGACACGGCAAGGCTCCATAAGGAACCAAGGCAAATCAGCAAGGCATTTTAGTCAGGTGATTCACCTGAAAAAGTTTTGAAAAAAAGTGGTTGACACAAAAACTTAACTCGCTAAAATGGCCGCCTCTTCCACGGTGACTCAGTCACTGAAGCAGGAAGAAAGCTCTTTAACAATATAAACCTATCAATCTGTGTGGGCACTTGTTGATGATAATCCAAAAGATTTATCAATGAACTGAGTGACCAATTTGATACTTCGGTATCGAGCACAGTCAATTCAAGTTTTCTAGGAACTAGCTTCTAGGGACTAGAAACTTATCAGTATTCATT
>NZ_JZAM01000065.1:0-803 GCF_000960595.1 Vibrio sp. S234-5 | reverse complement strand
AATTTGCTTGGCGACCATAGCGTTTTGGACCCACCTGACTCCATCCCGAACTCAGAAGTGAAACGAAACAGCGTCGATGGTAGTGTGGGGTCTCCCCATGTGAGAGTAGAACATCGCCAGGCTTTAACTTGTTGTCTTTAGATTTTTAAGAAAAATCTGAAGACAAAAAAAGTAGACGAAACGTCTAACCAGACAGCGGAGCGGTAGTTCAGTCGGTTAGAATACCGGCCTGTCACGCCGGGGGTCGCGGGTTCGAGTCCCGTCCGCTCCGCCATTTATAAAGAGACCTTGCAAGATTGCAAGGCTTTGTCAAATCTGCAGGGGTGTAGCTCCAATTGGCAGAGCAGCGGATTCCAAATCCGCGTGTTGGGAGTTCGAATCTCTCCACCCCTGCCATATTTCCTTTCGGGGTATAGAAAGTCTCAACTTAGGTTGGGACTTTTTGCTATCTAGCGTTATGAAAAATAGATACTACCCGATCTCCTACCTATCAACCCCATCAGAAATACATCAGAAACGCTCATAATACCAATCTGGAAAATTAACTGGTCAGATTAATCCACTCTCTTGTACACATCTTGCTAACTCTATCTGTACTGTCCAAGAATCTATTCCAAGCCTTGCACACTTTCTCCACGATATCCTCATAATCGGTAAAACTCTGATTGGCAAGAGAGTGTTGTCTGAGCCAGCTCCACACTTGTTCTATCGGGTTTAGCTCTGGTGAATAGGGCGGGATCTTGATGATACTGACATTGCTAAACGGTTCTGCAATGTCATTGGTATGCCAACTCGCCCCATCC
>NZ_JZAM01000064.1:0-395 GCF_000960595.1 Vibrio sp. S234-5 | reverse complement strand
GTATACACAGGTGACGGCAAAAACTCAGCGCAATGGGAACACACTATCGTGGTAACCAAAGATGGTTGTGAAGTATTAACGCTCCGCAGTGATGATACGATTCCTCGCCTAATGAAAAATGCGTAACCAAGAATGACTTCAATATCCCCGCTCATGCGGGGATATTTTTTATCTCCGCGAGATTTGTTAAATTAGAAAGGTTTGTAGATCTTTACTTTTAGCTTGCACGGATAGCAAATATGCCACTTCAGTCCCCTCTTACGTTTGCCGACGAACAAATCAATATCGGCGAACTAAAACAAGAGTTAGAAAAATTCAGCTCAACCCAAAAACAAGAGTTTCTTAATCATCACCCTGTGACCAGCTTAGTATTGGCTCGCGCAGAGTACATGGAC
>NZ_JZAM01000063.1:0-792 GCF_000960595.1 Vibrio sp. S234-5 | reverse complement strand
AATAACGCCCAATTAAGGGGTGAGCAACGCTACCACCCAACCTAAAGCATTGTACCGTAAACACTAAAATTGAAGTAGAAGCAAAAATGCCAAGCGTTGGGAATCCCTCTTAAATTGTTTGTTAGCCGCTCATTCCCAAAGGTTATTGCTTACTCAACAAGAACTTACGCAAATCTCTCTCTGCACGCATAACAAACAGAATAAACACTTTGTCACCGTCTTGTTTATAGAAAACACGACATGGATTAACGACAACTTCACGATAACTTAAATGTTCTAGTTCGGGTGGTATACGACCTGACTCTGGGAAAGTTTGTAGGCGTTCGACTTTGGAGAAGATCGTTTGTACTAACTGCTTTGCAACAACAATATTTTCAAGTGCGATGTATTCAGCAATATCGTTGAGGTCAGATAACGCTGGCTCAGTCCAGATTAGTTTAGCCATTTTGACATTTTGTCCTTGGCTTCATCATGACTTATAGCTTTACCGTCAGCTAGTGCGCGTTCACCTCGCGCAATACCCTCAAGAATAGCCAAACGATTTTGCATAAACTCATAATCATCAACATCAACTAGATACGCGGATGGCTTACCATGCTCGGTAATTAACACTGGTTCTTTGGTGTCGTGGAGATCGGCGAGGATCTTAGTTGCTTGACGTTTAAGTGATGTAACTAGTTCTACTTTCATGAGAGCGGCTCCAAAGGAATACTAAAGTGATACTATTCTATCACTTTGAGTATAGCAAGCTCCATGACGGCTAACGCCCTGCTAAGGGGTGAGCAATGCACT
>NZ_JZAM01000062.1:0-781 GCF_000960595.1 Vibrio sp. S234-5 | reverse complement strand
CAAAAAAGAATAAATGTCCAGAAAACAGCGCCAAATGTAGCAAACTTGCAGACAAGCTCAAAACTGAAAAGCCAAAGGAACAAAGAAGAACCATAACTCACTGATTTTGCGTGATTAAACATAACAAAGCGTTAAGGGGTGAGTGCCGCATAAACCAACTTTCCGCAGACCACTTTCACCACCAAAATGACCGCATACCAAAAATGCCACGCGGCACGAATCCCTCTTTAACGCTTTGTTATGTTTAAGCTTCAAGGGCTTACGTTTTACCAAAAACCAAGATTAACCCAGCGTTGACTCATAAACAAAAAGCAAAACCTAAAAAACTGAAATGACTCATAGATTTGAAAAACAGACTTCGAATTTTGGCAATTCAAGCCCGAAAACTTGTGGTCAAAATACCGATTAAGCCAACCGCACCTACCTCGTGCTTACTCGAGAATTGACTGAGGCAACACTCTGAATTTCCAGCACCAAAGAATAAATGTCCAGAAAACAGCGCCAAATGGAGCCAACTTGCCGACAAGCTCAAAACAAACAAGCCGACGGAGCAAAGAAAAGGTGCAACCCACTGATTTTGCCTGATTAAACATAACGCCGCATTAAGTGGTGAGCGACGCTAAACACCGGTGCTTCGACAAACCACTTAAAATACAAAAACTGAATTTACACTAAAACCGCCAAGCGTTGCGAATCCGTCTTAAATGCTTTGTTATGCAAATTCAATAAGATAAACCAGAAGTTACACCAAATTTGATTAAGAAAACAATCAAAATATTGG
>NZ_JZAM01000061.1:0-746 GCF_000960595.1 Vibrio sp. S234-5 | reverse complement strand
ATGAGATTTACTGTGGCTCAAAAAGTGGCTTCATGACGGTTGTGATTGATATGAAGACAAGTGCCGTCATTTATACAGAGAAAGGAAAGAAGGCCGAAAGCCTTGACGGTTTTTGGAAACGGAAGCTGCGTTGTAAAAAGCCGATTGAAGCCGTCGCCACCGATATGGGACAGGCATACATCTCTTCGGTAAAACAGCACGCCCCGAAGGCGAAGTTGGTCATTGACCGTTTCCACGTGGTGAAGCGTTTTAATGAAAAGCTGACAGAGTTCAGGCGTGAACTACAAAATTCGATGAGTAACAAAAATGACGCTCAATACCTTAAGAATACTCGTTGGTTATTGGTAAGTAATCCCGATAGGTTAGATGAGCAAGGCCAAGCGAGATTGGAGCGAGCACTCGCAGCCAATCAGCCCTTAGCGGTGGTTTATTATTTAAAAGAGAAGTTAAGAATGCTGTGGTCGCAGCCATCAAAGATAGAGGGTGAGAGATGGCTAGAAAGCTGGATAGATGAAGCGAACCACTCAGGCATTGTGATGCTAGAGAAGTTTACTAAGACCCTGAGGAAGCATAAGGATGGGATATTGGCATTTTATGATGAAAGGATGAATAGTGGTCGAGTAGAGGGTGTGAACAACCGAATAAAGACGCTGAACAAAGTCGCCTATGGGTATCGTGATTGGGAATTTTTTGAGTTAAAAATCAAAGCCAGTCATGAGGCGAAGTATCGATTTTCCGGATGAACC